>JAAYFZ010000073.1 GCA_012727965.1 Clostridiaceae bacterium | reverse complement strand
GAGCGGTTTCTGGAATTCTTACCAGTCTGACATCCGCGCCAGCTTCCTTAGCAGCTTCCTCTGCCCAACTGGCTAGCTGATAGTTGATTCCTGTTGCACTGTAGTATACGATCGCGATTTTTGTTTTGTTCATGATATGTTCCTCCTTATTTGATCCAGTCCTCTGCCCATTTTTGCAAGGGATCAAGTGATCTGGCCAATGACTGACCTTTTTCAGTCAGTCCGTATTCTATTCTTACCGGTATTTCCGCATATACGCTTCTGCTGACTATACCTTCATTCTCAAGCTCTCTTAATCTCTCTGATAACATCCTGGAGCTGATGCCTGGAACCATATGCTCGATCTCGCTGAATCTGTACTGCTCATCCATCAGCATTCTGATGATAAGGCCAGTCCAGCGTTTACCCAGCAGGACGAAAGTTTTTTCGAATCTGGGACAGATATGTTTCTCTTCATGTGCTGTCACAGTGATCACCTCCGTCTGATCAGTGTCGCTTCTTAAATGCGCTGCGGTTGTTTTACTTGTACTTAATATAACATAGTTACTATTAGTAAGTATATATACATATGTTACGGATATTACTGATTCAATGTCTGCCATTAGTTACGCTTCTCTTATACCTATCACAGGGCTCTGAGAGAAATTTGCGCTTAGACCGAATTAATGTATAATTTTGTGCAGCCCCTTCTGCTTTGGCAGCAAATAATCAATCATCGGAGGTGTTTTAGTGGCAAATAAGAAAATCAAAACTGCAGATTTGTTAGGAGACGCCCGGCTAAGTAAGAAGCCGCACAGGTACTCATCTAAGCACGTTCTCTTCACAATTGTATTTACGCTTCTGTTAATTGTACTGACATTTATTTTCAGTGCCTGCGGAGGCAAAGAAACAATAGAGACGGACCCAAGTGAGAACGTACCGCCATCATATGAAGAAACAACCAGTACGACCAAGAGGACACAAGTCAAGCCAACACCTACCAAGGCACCGACCACTTCTGAGTCTACTGCTAAACCAGACAGTACAAGTACAACTAATACAACACCGACCACTTCTGAGTCTACTGCTGCAAGCACAACTACTGCGGCTGCCACTACAGCAGCTCCTACACCTGTTCCGACTCCGACGCCCGTTCCAACACCGACTCCTACTCCGGCTCCGGGTCATACAGTACGTGTGACCATACCGGAAGGGTTTAGCATGATACAGATCATCGACCGTCTGGCAGCAGCAGGCGTCAACTCCAAGGAAGCTCTTCTTAGCTCTGCGATCAATGATGATTTCAGCAGCTTCGAAGTAATAAGGGCTGCAGGTATGCCTGCAGGACGCTGCTGGCAGTTGGAGGGTTATCTCTTTCCAGACACTTATGAGTTCTATCGTAACGAAGATCCCAAAACAGTTTGGAGTCGTTTCCTGAGAAATTTTGAGGCTAAAACCGCAGCGCTGCGACCGCAGCTGGCTCGATTCGGCTGGACAATGGATAATGCGGTCGTATTTGCTTCATTGCTGGAAAAAGAGGCTGGCAATCCAGCTGAAATCTCAACAGTATCATCTGTAATGCATAACAGGCTTAACTCCGGTATGAGACTGGATCTGGACGCATCAATTTTGTACGTTGAGAACTTCATTAAGCCAAATATCAGCGGCGACATAAATCGATACAACAGCTATTACAATACATATAAGACACCTGCACTGCCGGCAGGTGCTATCAGCAATCCAGGACTAAGTGCTTTGAATGCCTCGCTCAATCCTGCAAGCACGGACTACTACTATTTCGCTACAGACAGCCAGGAGCCGCCTGTCTACTACTATTCACGAACCCTTGAAGAGCACGAAGCACTGATTCAGGAGAAGAAAATAGGCAGATATGCCGAGTAATAATGCATTAATTTCAGCGAATTAGCAATATTTTCTAACAATGTTCAGCATGTTCAAAGCTTGCATTATATCGTTCTCTTGTGCCAAAATGCAATGAGGTTATGGAGGTATTTATATGTATTACAAAGAATATGGCAATACAGGCATGAAGGTCTCAGCAATCGGCATGGGCTGTATGCGCTATGATGAAGAAGATGTAGCAGCAGGCCGTTTGGAAAAGTGCGCGGATGTTGCGCTTTATGCTGCCGAACAGGGCATCAACTATTTCGACACAGCTCCTTTTTACTGCAATGATAAGAGCGAGATTATTACTGGTATGGCTCTGTCGCAGCTTGATAGAGACAGTTTTTTTGTGTCTTCCAAGGCAAACCTGGGTACAACAGGCGATGTTATCAGCGAAGATGCTTTCCGCCGCAGACTTGACACGACTTTGACCAGGCTAAAAGTTGATTATCTAGATGTATACCATCTCTGGTGCATGCTCAGCCTCGAATCATATGAACGCCAGAGCGAAGCACTATATGGATGGTTTGAGAAAGTTCGCGATGAGGGACTTGTACGCCATATAGCAATATCATCACATATGCCCGGTGAAGAGCTGGAACAGGTAATCGTACAAGATCAGTTCCGCGGCATGCTGATCGGCTACAACGCACTCAACTATCGTTTCCGCCAACGTGGCATCGAAACTGCCTGGGCAAAAGGCATGGGAGTTGTTGCTATGAATCCGCTTGGAGGCGGAGTCATCCCAACGCACCCCGAGCTCTTCTCTTATCTTGCTGAAAACACTGATTTAACTGTGCCTCAGGCCGCTCTGCGTTTTGTGGCATCTCATAAAGAAATCACAGTCGCACTGGCAGGTGTCACTAAGAAAGAACATGTTGATGACGCTATAATTGCAATCCAGAATTTACAGGAAGAACCTGTTGCCGAGCTACGTAAAAGATATGACAATATGGGCGGCACCAGCCTCAATGATCTCTGCACAGGCTGCGGGTACTGTGAGGGTTGTCCGGTCGATATCCCAATCCCTAAATATATGGATTCATATAACCAGAAGCTTTTTGGCGGAGAATCGATCGAGGCCAGACTGAAAAACCATTGGGGACTCAAGCTCGATCAGGCTGCGGACTGCATTGCCTGCGGCGAATGCGAGAGCAAATGTACCCAGCATCTGCCGATCATCGATAGGCTGGCAGAGATCGCTGCATTGCGCGATAGCTAATTGATTTTTTATATTATCAACCTTGGTTGATAACAGGAGATTCTTAATGGCAGAGAAAACACGCAAAAAGCTTGGAATTTTACTGGCAGATCTGGATGGTCATTACAATACCCAGATCTGGTCAGAAATCCGTCAGGCTGCTGAAGATCTTGAAATTGACATAGTAGTATTCGAAGGCAGGGCTCTAAATCAGCCCGGTGTCGAGGGACAGCACAATATCATGTTTGATATGGCTCTGAAGGTTCCATGTGACGGCTATGTGATTTTTACCAGCCTTATTTCGAATTATGCCAGCGAGGAAGATCTACGTGCTTTTTTCAGGCGTTTTGCTGAACAAGGACTGCCTACCGTTTCGGTATCAACTGTTATTCCCGAGTCCGTTAGCGTTATAACTGACAGCAGACCAGGTCTGAAGGCCCTCATCGATCACCTGCTTGATGAACATGGTTACAGACGGTTGGCTTTTGTCAAAGGGCCTGATACCAACCTTGAAGCAATTGAGCGTTATAAAATCTTCACGGATGCTCTGGAAGCCAGAAGCATACCTGTTATTCCTGAGCTCATATGTTCTGGAGACTTCTCTCCTCTGACAGGCTATATGGCTGCGCATTACCTGCACGAAAATAACTTGTTGCCTGTCGATTGTATCGTCTGCGCCAATGACGAAATGGCAATGGGAGTATTTCTCTATATGCGGGAGCAGATGACTAATGGCAATGATATAATTGATTTCTATCCGGTTACCGGCTACGACAACACCCATAATGCCCAGGTCAGCAGACCTGGACTTACAACTGTTACACAGCCTTTTGCCAGACAGATCAGATCAGCTTTTCGTTTGGCCACTGACAAAGAAAACAATCAGCCTGGTGAGCTATTTGCCTATCCGACTGAGCTGGTCGTACGTGAATCATGTGGCTGCAAAGCAGCCTACGCTGCTGAATACTCAGATGATCTATTCTTCCGATCTATAAGAAACTTCCGGGTTCATCAGTCACTTCAGACCTTCTCACAAGCTGAATTATTCAGTAAGGCTGCTGAGATTTTCCCTGAATGCGGTATCAAGGAATGTTATATTACTGCTTATGAGGAGCCGCTGATCTATCCCGATAACAAAACTATTCCTGATCGATCCAAGCTGCTATTCGCCTGGCGAGATGGTATCGATTTTACAGACAACTGTGATGGAGAGTACTTCGATACCAAAGATCTGCTTCCTGCAAAATGTCTGGAACAAACCGATACAAGCAACCTTCTGGTCAAGCCGATTTTTTCGATCAATGAACATATTGGCTATATGGTCATCAAGACCAGAGGCAGCGACACAAGAAACTATGAGGCGATCCGTGGCCAGCTCAGTAACTCGATGAAGATCATCGCTCTTCTGCAAGAGCAGGAAGAAATGACGCAGCAACTGGCAGTTGCCCTGAAGGCACTCAAGAAACAAAATGAGAAGCTTAACACTCTTTCTCAGGTCGATGAGCTTACAGGCATATACAATCGCCGCGGTTTCTACGATTCTGCTCTTGAGATTCTAAATGACACCCTGGACCGCAAGGCTCTGATAATCTTTGCCGACATAGACGGTATGAAGCAAATAAATGACAAATACGGTCATGCAGATGGCGATATTTCTATCAAATCGACTGCTGATATTCTGACTAGCGCAGTGCGTGATGATGATATAGTTGCCAGACTAGGCGGCGATGAATTTGTTGTCATGATAGCAGACACGGATCCAAGCCACGAGGTCTGTATTCGCTCCAGGATACAGGATCTGGTAAAACAATTTAATGAATCATCCAACTATGAGTGGAAGCTTAGTTTGTCTCTTGGAATCGTAAGTTTCAGCAGTAAATCTGTAAATGATCTTAATGAACTTCTTAAGATTGCAGACGAGGCCCTTTATAGCGATAAAAAACTCAAAAAGGCTAAATAAGCCACTTGCAGCATCAATAGAATCTCAATCCTGATATGCTATAATCTAGGTATAGACAACCGCCTGGACTAGCGGCGCTCTGATTGCGTCCGTTGACAGCAGAGGGGAGAGTTCTATCTATGGCAATTCTGACAATTTCCCGACAGAATGGAAGCATGGGGGATGAGATTGCCCAAACGCTTGCCGACAGAATGGGCTGGGCAATTCTAAACAGAGAAAAGATGCTGCAGCTGATTTTTGAACCGATCTGCAGTGAAACAGAAATGTATAAGCTACGCGAAAGCGCAAAATTTTTCCTCGAAGAACGTATACCCGATGAAACCTATCTCGACTATCTAACAGACCGGCTACTAGAGCTATCTGCAAGAGAATCACTGATTTTAGTAGGTTTTGGCTCGCAGATCATCTTCAGCGATCATGACGAAGCCGTACATTTGCGTCTTATGGCTCCTGAGGAAACGAGAATTGAACGCATCAAACGATTGTATAATTGTCAGGATGCTGATGCTGAGCAGATAATGGTAAAAGGCGACCGCAAGCATAAGCGTTTTGTTTCAACTGTTCATGACGCCGACCTTACAGACTGTTCCCTGTATGATATTACACTTAATACTGCCAGGCT
>JAAYFZ010000072.1 GCA_012727965.1 Clostridiaceae bacterium | reverse complement strand
TTGGTGGAGGTGAGGGGAGTCGAACCCCTGTCCGAAATCCTATCCGCCAGAGCATCTCCGGGTGCAGTCAGCATTTAGAGTATTCCCCTTCTGCTTAGCCTACTGACAGGCTGTACAGTCCGGTAGCTTCATAAATACAAATCAGAGGCAAAGCTTATTCTGATCAGTTTCCCCGCTTAACCTGCCCGCAGGTGAGGTCTGCTATCTGACGCCAGTTATCCACTCAGCAGATCGAATGGCCTGACGGTAGCTTACTTACGCAGCTACGAGTGCTGTTTTATTAGCAATTATTGTTTTCCTCGTTTTTTTGAGAGGCCGACGAGGATCCTCTACCCGCTTCTCCGGCCTCAACGACCCCGTCGAAACCAGTACACCCCCATATCGCTCCATATGGGGCTGGAGAGGTTATTGTATCATATTAATGCTGCTCTGAGAAGAGCTCTCTGCGTCTAAGCTCAATCACAATACCTTCGATCATGAAACTTTTTTCATCCCTTAAGCCATCAACCGAATCACTATAATTACTGACAAGTTCATTAGAGCTATACCTAAGATCAGCCAATGAATGAAAACCGACAATGATATCTTGATAGTTTGGATTAAGAGCTCTTAACACCCATCCATACTGATTGCGAATAAGCCTCCTGACCAGTCTTCTGTCATTATCACTTCTTACCAGGCAATACATGCCATTTCGCGGTTTGCTGCAGGTGCTGATCAGAAGTAAATCACCTGGTAAATATCGCGGTGCCATGCTGTCATCATCAATCTTAAAATGTATAAGGTTTGTCTCTGAATCATCTGTATATGGCTGTTCTGATCTGCCTAGCAAATAATCACGATCAACTTCTAATATCTCGCTCAGACAATGGACCAGGCTTATACTAGGCTCGTGTATGCCGTTTTCATATTTACTTATGCTGCCCTTATTAATACACATTCCATAACGGTGGTTCAGACGATCTGCACAAGCTTGAAGAGTAAGCCCGGCATCTTTTCTCGCTTGCCTGAGTCTCATTCCAAATTCATTATCGTCAGAATACTGATATCTAAGCATACTCTACCTCGTTATCCAACAAAGCTGCTGCTATGATTGTTAGGCATTCTCTTCGCCATTTCGCTTAGCAGCTAATATTTTGGCAGTGACAGGACTCCAATCAATTTTATATACAAATATATACATAACTAAACACAAAGGCAGTGCAAAGAAAATATCATCGATCGAGTGCTGCTTCAAAAAAACAGTAGACATAATGATAAGCAGCATCAAGACAAATGAGCCGCTTCTTAGCCACCTGATATTTGCCGTCTTCTCGGCTTTTGCCAGTGCTATATGTACACCAATAGAATTATAGACATGTATGCTAGGCGCAACATTTGTTGATGTGTCAGCATCGTGCAATCTGGCGATCATAGTGAGGAAAAGGCCATCGGCATCAACCTGCGGCCTGAGTCTATGGCCATTGGGAAACAGCATATATATCGTCAGAATGATCGACATTCCGATAAAGAGAAATGCGCATAATCTAAAATAGTCCTGCTTAGAAATGAACAGGAACAACACTATGGCAGATGCAACATAAGCAAACCACAATGTATAAGGGATTATAAAAGCAGGTACAAAAGGTATCAGGTCATCAAGCGGTGATTTCATCCAGTATTTAGGCACTATATTATTCTCGAGCCACATAAACCAAGCCATATAGATGAAAAAATAACTGAGTATCCATGCATGCTTATATTTGCCGATAAATTCTTTTGCTCTGTGAGCATATTCGTTCAAACTTGTTCCTCCACTTCCAATAAAATACCTAGTTTTTTACTCATATAATCGAGTGCATATTTATGACCTTTTTGATCAAATGACGCAACCAGAGACTTGTTGCAAACCAGTTTTAGCTGTTTGCCAATATTGGCTGCATGATTATATAGTCCGATTGCATTTTGCAATACGCAAATATCTGTTGTTACACCAGCCAGTTCAATATAATCATATTGTCTGACGATCCAATCGATATCATCATAATCCATCATATAAGATGTTTTTGTGATCGTGTCCAAATTCATCTCAGCCAGTTTACCAAAAAGCTCCCAGCCAGGCGTATTTTCTTCACAATGAAGAGGAAAAGAATCTTCCTCAGGGTGATTCTGCCATTGGGTTACCGGGTGAGTATCAAGAGTACAAAGAACATCAGCCCCAGCCGTCTGATACCTGTTGATCCGCTCAATGATTGCATCTTCGATAGCTTGAGCCGGAGCGCCCGCAGTCAGTTTACCATCTTTAGCAACAAAATCTACCTGATAATCTATGACCAGTAATAACTTCTTCATACTGCATTCCTCCAGTCACAAAAATTTTATCACTGTCCATGTTGAAATAATAGATTTAACTGTGACAGAAATTTGAATTATGGCCTACTTTTTAACTTTTTGATACGACTCTTTTTTACAGTCCTATTGTCCTGCTGCTGCGGTGCTTGCGGCGGATTTTCAATCGCATGAACCTTAACAGTTGCTGCAGCCAGCTCTTGTAATGTTCCCTTGCTTCTGGCAGCATCACATAATGAACTTGCTATACTGGCAAAAGCATCGGGTCTTGCCAAAACCGTTTCTATTTCGTGATCGTCAAGCATTCTCGAGAGTTCAGATGAGAGCAGCAGTATAATATCACTCTTTTTGAGTGGCATCCTGTTAAGATTTGCAGGTAACAGCCTGCAATCTCTCGATCTATACCCTAAGTAAAAATCCTGCAGCAGCATTTCATTTTTATCAACCGGGTCAGTAATTCTGTAGAGCATACCTTCTCTATACAAAACGAGCGCAGCATCGCCAACACTGTATGTATAAGCAATATCTTTTTCAATCATGATCCAGGCAAGTGATGTACCAGTCTGGATGCCCTGCCACGCAGTCAACTGTTGTCTGATAGCATGATCAGCATTCTCACTAACGATATCGGCGAAATCAGCGATATCGAGATTTACGAAATCTCGCTTCCTGATATAATCACCGACATCGAAGAGTAGAGATTCCACAGCTGTTCTGGCAGCAATTCTGCCAGTTGCTCCTGTCGTAATCCCCTCCGCGATGGCAAAAATCTGCACAGGCAAATCACTTAAGCGGCGATCAGTGCAATTTGAATCGTTATCTGAGTTCGCAGACTCAGATACACTTGCAGAGAATCGCTCTGAAACAGCAGTATCAGAAATGTTTCCGATCTGCAAAATATCATCTACTGCCAGTATTGCATTAATACCGCTCAGTCTGACATCGCTATTGACTATTATTGATGAGTTGATCGTTTTCGTAATCATGTCAGTTATTCTATCATAAAGACCAAATAAATATAGTATGTGGCAATGCCTGCAAACTGTAATAGAACAGTTTATTTACATTGTGCTATAATTTTATCAAATCGATCCAAGGGGGTTCCAAAATGCCGGAAAAAGATAATGGTAACGGAAATGATATCAGTTCTGTTAAGAAAAAGATCGAGACAAAAAAACCAATCGATCACAAAAAAATAATCATTATTCTTGCAGCTGTTCTGATTATCATCATAGCAGTGGTTCTCATCGTTGTAGGCTCTTGTTCAAACAAGGATAGTAAAATTGTAGAAACTACAGAATCTGAACCAATTGTTACAACTACTCAGAAGATTGAAACAACTACTACTCAAGTAGAAACAACTGAAACCGAGTCAATGGAAGTTGAGTTTGAAAATCACTTAACCGGATTAGAAATGGGAAGTGAAGAATTGACAGGTCAGAGACCGGTTGCGTTTATGATCAACAATGTAAAAGTCGCAACTCCCCACATCGGCGTCGGACATGCGGATATGGTGTTTGAAATGGAAGTCGAATATGGCTTAACCAGGATGATGGCTTATTTTGCTAGTGTCGATACAGTTCCTGAGATCGGTTCAATCAGAAGTGTTCGGCACAATTTTGTTGATCTGGCAGGTGCATTTGATGCGATTCCAGTTCATGTAGGTGCTTCGTATATGGGCAATAATCAGATGGGCGCTCAGAATACAGATCATCTTGATTATGGTGTATTGGCGAATAAATTCTGGCGTGACGAAGCCTGGATGAGAGACAGGGGTTATGAGCATAGTGTCAGGACAACCGGCGAACTGCTAAGACAAGCTATTGATGAAAAAGGTATGAGAATCGAGATCGATCCAGATCATGCTAAACCTTTCAATTTTATAGACGGTTTCGAGATTGAGCCTGCAGGCGATATCGACGCTTACAAGGCTGACATACCTCTTACATACGCTATGAGGGCATCAGTTAACTACAATGAAGAAGAACAGGCTTATGAGAAGACACAGCACGGTGCTGTTCAGGTTGATTTTGTAGATGGTAAGCCTTATCTCTATACCAATGTTCTGATTATCAGAACTAATGTTTCCCAGGCAGAAGGTATTTTGAGAGAAATCGATCTTAAGAGCGGCGGCAGCGGCTACTATCTCAGCGGCGGTAAGGCCACTGAAATAAACTGGTCAAAGGGGGGAACCTATGACCAGTTCAAATTTACATATGCTGATGGAAATGAAGTGGAATTCAATCGTGGTAAATTTTATATCGCGGTTATAAGTCAGGCTGGAGACATTATCTTCTCCGGCAAAGGTGACTAAACTTTCTTTTTGTATACTATTCAGTCTTCACCTTTTCGACCGCTGTCTTTGAGACGGCGGTCGATTTCTCTTTTCGCCTGTTTAGCAGCTTCATCATGACGCTTGTCATAGAGCTTCTTGCCGCGGGCAACGCTGACCTCTACCTTAACCTTGCCGTTCTTGAAATAGATCTTGGTAGGTACAAGCGTCAGCCCTTGCTGTTTGACCAGCCCGAAAAGTCTGAGAATTTCTCTTTTGTGCATCAGTAGCTTTCTATTTCTGATTGGATCAGGATTAAATCTATTTCCCTGCTCGTATGGACTGATATGCATGCCATAGATAAAAAGCTCACCGTTCATGATACCGGCATAGCTCTCTTTCAAATTAATCTTGCCCTGTCTGATCGACTTGACCTCAGTCCCTGTAAGCTCGATACCGGCTTCAAGCCTCTCATCTATGTGATAATCATGATAAGCTTTGCGGTTTTCAGCAATCAGCTTATATTTCTTTTCTTGCATCAT
>JAAYFZ010000071.1 GCA_012727965.1 Clostridiaceae bacterium | reverse complement strand
GCCGGTTGCTGAGTAGGTGTTAGTGAAGATGATCTCTTCCGGATCATCGCTCTCTTCATCGTAGTTGACATCCAGCGTACCATCGCCATTGTCTGAGATGTTAATGATCATGGTGTAGACGCTGTCGTCATAGTCGACGCCGCCAAGATCTCCGTCCTGTTCAACGATTGTATATGTCTTGGTTCCGACATCTTCAAGAGTGTAACTGATTGATTCGAAACTGAAGCTGCCGTCTGCGTTGTTGATTGCTGTTCTAATCTGTTGAGCATCCTTTTCCTCAAACTGTTCGTAAAGCTCGAATGTAAACTCACCTGGTGCCAGCTCGCGTCCATTAAGAGTTTTTGTGCCGGAGAAACCGATACTGCCCGTAGCCGCATAGCTGTTGTTGAAGACTATGCTGTCGTTGTCGCCGCTGATACTTGGCGAAACAGTCAGTGTTCCATTTTCATTATCTGTAATTTCTACAGTAACTGTGAAGGTGTTTGTATCGTAGCTGACGCCTCCATGTGAACCAGTTTGTTCAACTACTGTATAAGTTTTGGTACCGGCATCATCCTGATTGTACTCGATTGTAGGGAAACTGAAGGTGCCGTCTGCGTTATTGGTTGCAGTTCTGAATGGATCTCCGCTTGTATCTTCGCCCTCATAGAGTTCGAAGGTGAATTCGCCTGCTGCCAGATTGCGTCCAGAAAGTGACTTGGTGCCAGCAAGGTCAAGATTTCCTGTTGCAGAATAATGTAAATCTACTTCAAACGATTTTGTCTGCGTAGTATCGCTAAGCTTGATACCAGCAACTGTCTGAGATTTCTTGATATTTATATTATTTGAATTACCTGCAAGACTCATGAAGACAAATGCGTTAACAGCGGTATCCTTAAGTGTTGTTGCTTCTACTCTGTAACCTGATGGTCCAGATACATTTTTCAGTTTCAATGTATAACTACCGCTGCCATTATCTGTTATTTCATAGTCTCCTGCTGCCATTGCGTCATCATTCTCATCAAATACCGAATAAACAATGTTTGCTCCAGAGAATGCCTGGAAATCAAATGAATACTCAGTTGTTGAAGGATCGAATATGTACTGCTGACTGTCCGGTGAAGGAGGAGTTAGAGTAAAACTATTCTGATTAATTCCTGCCGCACTGATTGGTGGTGTTTGGTTATCATCTACGAGTTTGTTGAAAATACCTTTGATATTGTTATTAACAGAACCAGGTAAGCTTGTACCATGCATTTCATTCCACAATGCATACTGAATTGCTGTTATCTCGTCAGGATCATTTTTATCCCAGGCATAGGTCAGAATTGCTCTGATTTTGTCTGGATCAGCATTTTCGTTATCAAACATATTGCTGCTTTCTGTATGATCAAGAGGCACCTTGACATAATCGATGAAGCTTTGAATTACTGTGTTTTCGTCGACACAGAAAGCAATATATCCATCTGTCATCTTGAACTGCATAGTGTCGCTTCCTGTACCTGTTATGCCAAGTCCGGTCCATCGATACAAATCGCTATAATCAATCGGATCTGTATCAGCCAGAGCCGGGACTGCCGGCAACAAGGAAAATACCATTGCAAACATAACAATTAGCGCCCAAATTTTACGCTTAAGTACGTTGCGGCCTTTAGATCTACTTCTGTTGGAATTTGAATTAATACTATACATGACATGACCCCCTTACAAAAATTAGTGATAAACAAAACTCCATCTACTATTTCTTGCAATTCTGGAGGCAAGCACTC
>JAAYFZ010000070.1 GCA_012727965.1 Clostridiaceae bacterium | reverse complement strand
ATCATAAGCACGTTCGAGTTCCTGAATAGCCTGCATCAGAGTTTCCGGGATATACTGGCCGCCGAAGCTACCGAATCTGCCCTTTTTCATATTCCTTACCTCACATTTTTATTCCAGCTGTATTTACTGGTTTTGGGCTGGATTTTGCTCCTGGAGCTTCATTTGGTTAAGCAATTTTAAACAACAAAAAAGCTCTTGTCCTGATCACTCATAGGACAAAAGCTCAACACTTCTGCGGTACCACCTAAATTGACGCTGCTGCGTCCACTCGCTCTACGTACTGTCATACGCATTCCCTGGGTAACGGGTGGAAATCCCGTCGGGCATTACTCAGTCTGATCGACCTTTCCTCCCGCCCTTGTGAGTCCATTCCATGATTCCCGGCCTGCCGCTTCGCACCATCTGCGGCTCTCTGTGTAACCTGCTGGAAACATGTACTCTTCTCAGTCATTAGTTTGGATATTTTCAATTTCCCTGATGGTATCATAGAATTTTTTCAAAAGCAAGCTGAGACATCAAGAGTAATGATAAAATGGAATGGAAAGATTCTGAAGGGAGTATTACCAAATGAGAAAAAATCATCATCATCTGGCAAGAGCCCTGATTTTTTTCGCTCTGCTGATAGTTATTGGAATAATTGGTTATTCGCTTCTGCTGCATATCAATTTACTTGATGCGGCCTATATGACGATCATTACAATATTAACGGTTGGCTACAAAGAGGTCGCGGATATGAATGCCGCAGCCAAACTGTTCTCAATCATGATTATTTTTGGTGGCATTGCCTTGGTAGGTTATACGCTGACAAATCTTGTAGAATTTATTGCCGGTGGACAATTTCAGGACAATTGGAGGCTGAAACGTATGGAGAATAAGATAGAATCTTTGAAGGACCATTATATAATCTGCGGTGCAGGCGAAACAGGACAAAACGTAGCTGCACAATTGGAAATGGGTGGAGATGCTTTTGTTATCATTGATAATCGAGCAGATATAATCAAGGAGCTGCGAGAAAAAGGCTATTTAGTCATCCATGGAGAGCCCACACAGGAGGCTGCACTGAAACAAGCTCAGATTGGTAGAGCAAGAGGCCTCGTTAGCGCATTGACAACAGACGCTGACAATATATATGTTGTACTCACTGCACGCTATTTAAACAAAGACCTTTTCATTGTAGCGCGAGCCATCGAGCCGCATGCTCAGGAAAAACTGACAATGGCAGGAGCAAACCGTACCGTGTCGCCGAACGCCATTGGCGGCAGACGTATGGCGGCCATGATGACTAAGCCCTCAATATTCTCTTTTCTGGACATTATCACTTATGCAGGTGAAGATGTACTTAACCTGGAAGAAGTTGAAGTGACTACCGGAAGTGAAATTACCGGGCTAAGTCTCAGAGACGCCAAAATACCCGATAAAACAGGCTTGATAATCATGTCGCTGAAGAAGTCGACAGGCAAAATGATTTTTAATCCAGGTCCGGATGAGATTCTCGAACCTGGAGATTCCATGATAGTATTAGGCACCGCTGATAGAGTCAAGCTGCTATCTGATATATCCAGTCCTAAGGCTTAATTGGATTAATTGAGTTGTTAGCAGGCGTTGGTGCGATCTTCGGAGCAGGTTTTGCTGCTTCGGCAGTTGAGTTTGAGTTAGTCTCTTTGGCTGCTGCTGTTTTGTTTTCTGGCATCTGAGATTTATCATCCTCTGCGACCACAGAAACCTTACCATTAACGACTGCACCCTTATCTATCTCAAGCGAACCGGCGAAAATATCACCGTTAATCCTCGAATGACTCATAATTCTCAGATTCCCATGTATACGCATGTCACCTTCGACAGAGCCGTTTATTACTGCCGATTCGGCCTCAAGGTTACCACTTAATCTGGAGCCCTCTTCAAATATCGCTGTATATTTCATTCGCAGATCGCCCTTAATTGTGGCGCCCTTAACTTCGATCGACATAGAGGTTACGTTGCCTTCGATTTCTCCACTTAAACGAACCGTCTCCTCGCAGAGAATGTTGCCTTTCACCTT
>JAAYFZ010000069.1 GCA_012727965.1 Clostridiaceae bacterium | reverse complement strand
GGTGACAGCCTGATGCTGTCCGATAACACGCTCATGTAATCTATCTTCAAGCTGCAACAGCTTCTCTGTTTCTGTTTCGCTGATACGCTGTA
This sequence comes from Clostridiaceae bacterium, assembly GCA_012727965.1. Classification (GTDB taxonomy): domain Bacteria; phylum Bacillota; class Clostridia; order Saccharofermentanales; family UBA5734; genus JAAYFZ01. Next base: position 5,176 of record JAAYFZ010000069.1, on the reverse strand, counting down.
CAGGTATACCTGTCCACATTTCAACAACACCCGCGATATCCTCGCTTGTGATTTCTGACGGATGGCTGTTGTTCTTCAGCTCTTCCAGTTCTTGTTCCGCACGCAGCAGATGTGAGCGTGCTTCAGCCTGCTCTTCATATATATGTACATCTTCTGCGCTGCCAGCGGCCTTCGCTTCAAGTTCTTCAAGCTTGGTGTTAAGTTCATCGACCTTGATCTGGCAATTTTTGAGGTCTAGAAGAGTTGTATCCTTCAGATTAGCTCTTGAACCAGCTTCATCAAGCAGATCAATCGCTTTGTCCGGCAGAAATCTGTCTGTTATATAGCGCTCTGACATGCGGACCGCAGTCTCGATGACATCATCTTTGTATGTAACATGATGATGGACTTCATAGTAATCACGGATACCCTTGAGGATCTCAATCGTATCGTTGACGTTTGGCTCTTCGACTATTACCTTCTGGAATCGACGTTCAAGAGCAGAATCCTTCTCAATGAATCGGCGATACTCATCCAGAGTTGTCGAGCCAAGTACTTTTATTTCACCTTTTGCCAGGGCTGGTTTCAAAATATTGGCAGCGTTCATGGCACCCTCGGCATCGCCGGCGCCCATTATATTATGAAGCTCATCGATGACCAGAATAACATTGCCAGCGCGGCGGGCATCGTCGACAACACCCTTCATGCGGCTCTCAAACTGTCCGCGGAACTGTGTACCGGCGACCATAGCAGTCATATCGAGCAGATAAACTTCCTGATCGAGCAGTTTTGCAGGCACTTCTTCTTCAGCAATTTTAACAGCAAGTCCCTCAGCGATAGCAGTCTTGCCGACGCCTGGTTCACCAAGCAGAACAGGATTGTTCTTGCTGCGGCGATTAAGTATCTGAATAACTCTGGCCAGCTCTTTTTCCCGTCCAATAATGCGGTCGATTTTTCCATCAGCCGCCTTAAGTGTGAGATTAGTGCCAAATTGATCGAGAAATTTCTTCTTCTTACTCGGGCTGGTTCTCTCTCGTGTTCTCGGTGCTCTGCGATCAAGACCGGGAATCAGCTCTCCACCGTCATCGCCAACGGAAGTCGGCTGCAGATCACTGTTTTCCGGTCCCTCAAGCGACATTAGAGATGACAGCTGTTCATCCTCTTCTTCATCGTCGCCAGCTCCTATTTCTTCACCGCTGTTCATGAAGGCGTTCATCATTCCCTGACTATCGAAATCGCCGTCAAGGAGTGATTTGAGAAACATCTCCGGACTGCTGCCATCCATCTGAGACATGACATTGTTCATACGGTCAGTCAGTTCATCGATATTATTCTCATTGATGCCAGCCTTCTCAAACAGCTCATCCATACCGCCCAAGCCTGTTTTATAAGCGCATTTCAGGCAGAGCCCCTCGTGCACACGCTGGCCATTATCGAATCTTGTGGTAAATACTACCGCTATATTCTTCTTACACATTACACATTTTGACATTTGTTGTTATTCCTTTTACTTCATTCTGCCAGAGGCAGCCGTTTTCGCTAATATTCCTGCAAGATATTTCCCGGTATATGATTTTTCTATCTTCGCCACTTCTTCGGGTGTTCCCGTGGCCACCACCGTTCCTCCAGCGTCGCCGCCTTCTGGTCCAAGGTCGATGATATAGTCCGCTGTCTTGATCACATCAAGATTATGTTCGATCACAAGAACAGTATTACCATTTTCTGTCAGTCGGCTTAGGATGTCAACAAGCTTATGTACATCGGCGATATGCAGCCCGGTCGTCGGTTCATCAAGTATATAGAAGGTCTGTCCTGTCCCTCTACGCGATAGCTCAGTTGCCAGCTTAACTCTCTGAGCTTCACCGCCGGATAGCTGTGTAGAAGGCTGTCCCAGTCTGATATAGCCAAGACCGACATCCTGAAGTGTCTGCAGCTTACGTGCGATTCTCGGTAGATTAGCGAAGAATTCGACAGCTTCATCTACTGTCATATCAAGAACATCAGCTATTGATTTCTCCTTATATTTTACCTCAAGAGTCTCCTGATTGTATCGTTTTCCCTTACAGACGTCACATGTTACGTAAATGTCTGGTAAAAAATGCATTTCGATGCGGTTTACGCCATCACCCGAACAAGCCTCGCAGCGGCCGCCGCGGACATTGAAGCTAAAACGTCCCTGCTTATAGCCTTTTGCTTTTGCGGTTTGTGTTTCAGAAAACAGCGCTCTTATCAGATCAAAAACGCCTGTATAAGTAGCTGGGTTTGAGCGTGGAGTCCGGCCGATCGGCGACTGGTCGATATCTATAACCTTGTCCAGATGTTCAATCCCGGTGATCTCTGAATAATGACCGGCATATCTTCTCGCTCCATTGAGGTCACTGGCCAGCTTCTTGAGCAGAATACCATTTACCAGCGAACTCTTACCGGAGCCGGATACCCCTGTTATGCAAGTCATAACGCCCAGCGGGATGCTGACATCGATATTCTTCAGATTATTCTCACTGGCACCCTTTATCGTGAGCCAGTTTGTGTTTTCTCTGCGTGTCGCTGGTATCTCAATCGCTTTTATACCAGACAGGTACTGGCCAGTGATCGATCTGGGCTCAGCCATTATATCGTCAGCTGTTCCCTGCGCCACAACATAGCCGCCACGCTCACCGGCACCAGGACCCATATCAACTATATGGTCAGCTTCCATCATGGTTTCCTCATCATGTTCTACGACCAGGACAGTATTGCCGATATCCCGCAGACGCTTAAGTGTGGCGAGCAGTCGCGAATTGTCCCTCTGATGCAGACCAATACTGGGCTCATCCAGAATATAGAGTACACCCATCAGCCCGGCGCCGATTTGAGTAGCCAAACGTATACGCTGGGCTTCACCACCGGAGAGTGTTGCCGAAGCTCTGGCCAGAGTCAAATAATCGAGGCCGACATCGACAAGGAAGGTCAATCTGGCATCAAGCTCACGTGTTATTTGTGCGGCGATCTGTTTCTGACGTGGAGCCAGCTCCAGATTGAGTATGAAATCTCTGGCCTTGCGAATCTGAAGTGATGTCAACTCAGAAATATTGATTCCGCCAACCTTAACGGCCAGACTCTCAGGCTTGAGACGGGCTCCATTGCATACAGGACATGGTGTAACCGACATAAACTGCTCATAATAGCTCTTCATATCATCAGAGCTGGTTTCACGATAGCGTTTCTCGAGACTATTGACGACGCCGATCCAGTCGCTGCGGTAGATGCCGTGTGAATACTTGCTATTGGTCGTATCAACCTCGAGGATCTCACCCTTATTGCCGAACAAAATCATATCTCTTATCTTCTTGGGCAGCTTGCCATAAGGCATATCCAGTGAGAAACCATATCTGGCAGACATTGCCTCAATAAAACCACGGGCCCAGCTGCTCTTGTCAGCAAAATTCCAGCCGCCGGCTCTGATCGCACCCTGATTGAGGCTGAGCTTATCATCAAAAACGATTAATTCAGGATCTATATGTGTCATCTGTCCAAGACCGCTGCACTCAGGACAAGCGCCAAAAGGATTGTTGAAGGAGAATGAACGCGGCGAAATCTCTTCCATGCTGATATTGCAGTCAGGACAGGAATAATGCTGCGAAAAAAGCAGCTCTTCCTCATCATGACCCTCAGGTGTCTCGATCTGCAGCATGACCTGAACCAGGCCATCAGCTAGATGAAGAGCTGACTCGATCGAATCGGCCAGTCTGCTGCGAATGCCATCACGCAGAATTAATCGATCAATTACGACCTCTATGGTATGTTTCTTATTCTTCTCTAATTCTATTTCTTCTTCAAGCTCGAAAATACTGCCATCAACGCGCACACGCACATAGCCTGATTTACGAAATTTATCAAACAGCTTGCCATATTCGCCCTTACGTCCTCTGACCACTGGTGCCATCAGGATCAATCTGGTGCCCTCAGGATGCTGTTCAATGATCTCGATCATCTGATCTACAGTCTGCCTCTCGATCACTCGTCCGCAGCTAGGACAATGAGGTGTACCGGCACGGGCATAGAGCAATCGCAGATAGTCGTATATCTCCGTGACTGTTCCGACAGTTGAACGAGGATTCTTGCTCGTGGTTTTCTGATCGATAGAAATTGCCGGTGAGAGACCATCAATATGATCTATGTCCGGTTTCTCCATTTGACCAAGAAATTGCCTTGCATAAGATGACAGTGATTCAACATAGCGCCTCTGTCCCTCGGCATAGATGGTATCGAAGGCCAGAGAAGATTTGCCGCTGCCGGATAAACCAGTCAAAACAACTAGTTTATCGCGCGGTATATCCAAGCTTACATTTTTCAGATTATGCTCCCGTGCTCCGTGAATATGAATGACCGGCTCCATCTTATATACCTTCTTGTCAATTTAGTTACTATGCTTAATTTATAAAAACAAACATATGTACGCTCACTATTATAGCAGTTTATTCTATCATATCCAGTATTGATTTTCGTATCGGCAGTCACATCTTTGCAAAAGCTTTTCAATGCTGCCACAATCCAGCCTTGATCCGCCAGCTATTCAAAAATGAGATAGAATAATCATACACAATCACAAGCTCAAAATTCTTTCTAAACAAGTACTTGCCGCATAATTTTTCCTGTGTTATAATCATCAACGCTGAAACAAGGCCCTATGGTCAAGCGGTCAAGACGTCGCCCTCTCACGGCGAAATCAGGGGTTCGATTCCCCTTAGGGTCACCACAGCATCAAACCTGCTTCATTTGGAGCAGGTTTTTTTCTGCCTGTTTAAAAAGAGATCCCGGTAATCACCATTAGCGGCGACAACCGGGATCTGCTCGACTTTTGCCATTATATAGTTGTGATTTTTCTAAAAGTCAGTTATTTTTTTGCATCTTTGCCCTGTTTGCGCTCATTCATGCCGATGTATTTGCGGCGTTTCTGAACACATTTATAAGCAGGGCGCAGAATACGGCCGCCGCTGACGAGCTCCTCGATACGATGAGCGCTCCAGCCGGCAATCCTGGCAACAGCAAATATCGGTGTGTAGAGCTCAGGCGGTATGCCCAGCATATTGTAAATGAAGCCTGAGTAGAAATCGACATTTGCGCAAACGATCTTATCGCTCTTCTTGACATTGCGGAAGACCTCAGGAGCCATTCTCTCGGTAAGAGTATAGAGCTCATACTCCTCTTCCTTGCC
>JAAYFZ010000068.1 GCA_012727965.1 Clostridiaceae bacterium | reverse complement strand
CAGGCTGTGGATCTTCCAGCAATCTTCATGCCGCCGGTCGAGACTTTTACCGATATATACAGGTTTGCACTTGAAGGAAGTCAGGTCACATCTTCTGGTTACGGCACTGTTGCCGGCTGGCTATTAAATCAGTTTAGTCTGGACGAGCATAATGGCTATTTGCGAATAGCTGTAACAGAAGGCAATGTCTGGGGCGAGGGTGAGCAGCAGTCAAGTAATAATCTATATGTGCTTGATCCTCAGCTGCAAACTGTAGGAAGTGTAAAAGGATTGGCCCGCGGCGAGAGCATCAAGTCAGTTCGTTTCATGGGCGACAAGGCCTGGATGGTTACTTTTCGCACGACTGATCCGCTGTTTGGACTTGATCTAAGCAATCCTGCGGCACCAGCAGTTCTTGGAGAGCTCAAGATACCCGGATACAGTTCTTATCTCCATCCGATCTCTGAGAATACTATGCTTGGCTTCGGTTTTGATGTTGAGGTAGATGGCGACAATGCTTATGAAAAAGGACTCAAGCTATCACTGTTTGATATTTCCAATCTAAGTTCACCTATTGAGAAATCTGTACTTGTTCTGGGCGGGTCTGGTTCCTGGAGCGAAGTGATCTATCAGCATAAGAGCCTGTTGTCTGATCCGGAAAATGAATTATATGCTTTCCCGGCCATTCTAGCTAACTATGATAGAGAAGACTATTCCAATGGTGGTGCCTTCTTCCAGGGGCTGATGCTGATAAACGCATCAGATGACAACCTGTCTGTGAAAGGATCTATCTCTCAAATTGAGGGTATGAATGACTGGACCGGTGCTACCTCTGTATCACCTGAGATCAATTATAAGGGGTTTGGCAATTCAGCGATCAACAGAGGCATAAGAATAAATGATGTTGTATATACACTTTCGCAATCTGCGCTGCAGGCAAATCGTCTCGATGACCTCAGCATACTGGCAAAAGTCGAGTTGCCTGGTGCGGAGCATGATCCTGATTACAGGGAGTATTATCCTGAAGATGATATGGGTTGAAAATTAATGTTAATCTACTCTGAACAATAATTGCTTTCGTCCTCTCAAAGTGCTATTATGCTAAGATGTAAGGACGTCATCCATGAACTGCTGTCGCTTGTGTGGGCGTCAGCAGTTCTGTCTGTCTGCATGAGGAAACAATTAGTATCGGAGGTAGAAAATGAAACTTGATAAGCATAGCAATGTCCCTTTATACGCACAGCTAAAAGAACTCCTGCTCGATAGGATCGAGAACGGTACTTATGAGGCTGGCAGCAAAATTCCTTCTGAACTGGTACTTTGCCGTGAGCTTGATCTGAGCAGACCTACCGTCAGACAGGCTGTAGCAGAGTTGGTAACTGAGGGGATTCTTATAATAGTCAAGGGACGCGGCACCTTCGTTGCTGATGAGGCCGAGCAGTTTGAGCTGCAGCGTTTCAATGCTTTTTCTAATTCATTTCTCATGCAAAAAGATATAGATAATATTACTTTTGACCAGATTAGAAGGCGAGAACCAGATGAAGAGATTGAGAAGCTGTTCGGCAATGCGGTACAGCAGCATGGCTGCTGGCAGATCGACTGGTCGATCAGAACAGAATCAGAGATCGTCGGCTGGTGCAGATCACTGATACCGGTTATGATGTTCCCGGAATTGGCAGATGATCTGAAAACCGGCAAAAAAATGATTGATATAGTGGCAAATAAATATGCTTATCTTCCTCAGAAGGGAAATCTAAGAATGCAGGTCAGATCAGCTGGTGATGATGAAGCGAGATATCTCGATATTTCAAAAAGATCTCCTGTTATCGTTATGACGAGCACGCTGACATCCCGCAGCAGTCATGTCTGTGAATATATCAAGCTGATATTAAGGCCTGATTTGGCAGCTGTCAGTTTCGAGCAGAACAGGCTGCAGTAATTTTGCTTTTTCTAGATAATGATGCCTGAGCAATTTTATTGAGTAGGTAATATAAAAATTAAGGAGTTATGAACTTTTGATATATCTTGACCATACAGCGACAATGATCCCGGAAAGAGAATTGCTTGAATATTATGTTGAATGTGCTCTTGAGTATCCGGCAAATCCAGCATCTATACATAGCGCCGGTTTTGCGGCCAGGAAGGCCCAGGCCTCAGCTATCAATCAGTTAGCTAAATCGTTTGACTGCAGACCGGAAGAACTTCTTATAACTTCAGGTGGCAGTGAGTCCATAAATATGGCAATAAAAGGTGCTCTGGCTGCAAATAAGCGTCTCGGTCAAAGAGTTCTGATCAGCGAAGGTGAACATTCTGCGGTTGCAGAAACTGCGAAATGGCTGACTTCTCATGGTTATATAGTTGAAACGATAGGTCTTAGTGCCGAAGGTATTATAGATCTTAAACAGCTTGAACAGGCTTTGAAGAAACCAGCTGCAATGCTGAGTTTGATCTATGTAAATAATGAAACTGGTGCAGCAGCGCCTGTTGAGGAAGTGGTCAGACTTAGAAACAGTCTGCAGCCAGATATGTTGATTCATGTAGACGGAGTCCAGGCTTGCGGTAAACTGAGCTGGAGTTTCAAGAGGCTGGGTGTGGATCTTTTTTCTGGCAGTGGTCATAAATTTGGTGCTCCCAGAGGAATAGGATTTCTGATTCATCGCTATGGAATAAAAATCGAACCATTGATTCATGGTGGCGGTCAGCAGCGAGGTCTGAGATCAGGCACTGAAAATGTACCGCTTGTCATGACGATGGCAAGAGCTGCTGAAATTGCAAATAACGATCTTGCTCAGAAAACTGATTATATAAGTGGGCTTAAGCGTCAGCTTCTTGACCGGCTGACAGAGTTGGGCGTATCATATATGCCGTTGTCGCCGGTGAATGCCGTTCCCGGTATTGTCAGTCTGGCAGTAGAAGGGCTACGTGGTGAAACCTTATTACATGCTCTGGAAAACAATGAAATATTTGTATCGACAGGTTCTGCCTGCTCTTCGAAAAAACGTGAAGAGAGTGCTGTGCTAAGAGCAATGAAATTGCCGGAAGACTTAATAAAAGGCAGTATACGTATTAGCCTTTCCAAGAGTAATACCATAGAAGAAATCGATACTGTTGCGGAAGCGATCAGCCAGGCTGTTAAATGGCTGGTCAGGAGGTAGATATGGAAGATATAAACAAGCATGGTATAGATAAACCGCTTGAGCTTGCTGCTACAGAGGAACTGATACTGATAAGGCTCGGTGAAATTGCCCTAAAAGGTATGAATCGCGGTAAGTTTGAGGGCCAGTTGATGCGCAATATCAGAAATCGTCTGAGAAATATCGGCAAATTCGAAGTAAATCATAGCCAGTCACGTGTTTGGGCCATACCATTGGATGAAGATGCTGATATGGCTGCTGCTCTTGATGCGATCAGCAAGGTCTTCGGTATCGTTTCTGTCAGTCCGGTCAGGAGCTTTCACGGCGATATTGACCAGATCTGCCTGCAGGCTGTCGAATATGCCAGGCTGCTTCTTGCAGACGGCAGGAAAATGAGCTTCAAAGTCGAGAGCCGCCGCGGTGATAAGAACTTCCCGCTCAAATCACCTGAGATCTGCCGAGAGGTAGGAGCTGCGCTGCTTCTGGCATATCCAGAACAGCTAACAGTTGATGTCAATAATCCTGATTTTGTCTTCTATGTTGAAGTCAGAGACCTCAACTATATTTATCATACTGTTATCAAGGCGCAAAAAGGTCTGCCGGTTGGTATGGGGGGCAGAGGTATGCTGCTCCTGTCAGGCGGAATAGACAGTCCTGTAGCCGGCTATATGATGTCTTCTCGCGGTATGCAGATCGAAGCGATCTATTTCCACGCCTTTCCTTTTACCAGCAATCAGGCAAAAGAAAAGGTAATCGAACTGGCGCGCCTGTTGACACCTTATGCCGGGTCGATCAGACTCCATGTCGTTAATTTTACTGATATTCAGCTGAAAATACGTGATGACAGTCCTACTGATATGATTACGATCGTTATGCGCCGAATTATGATGAGAATCGCTGAGAGGTTGGCAATCAGCCGCGGCTGCAAAGCTCTTATCACCGGTGAGAGTCTCGGGCAGGTGGCAAGTCAGACTTTGGAAGGTCTTGTTACAACTGATCATGTAGTTGCATGTCCTGTATTTCGTCCTTTGATCGGTATGGACAAGGATGATACAGTGCAGCTAGCCAGGAAAATCGGCACGTTTGAGACATCGATCCTGCCATATGAAGACTGCTGTACAGTTTTTGTTGCTAAGCATCCGAAAACACATCCTTCTCTGGCGCATGCAGAGGAAGCAGAAGCTGCCCTCGATATTGAAGCACTTGTAGAACAGGGACTAAATGATATAGAGGTGATCGATCTGTGAAAACAGGTAAGCTGACACCGCAGGAGCTTAATGAGATAGTCTTCAGCAGATTGCCGCCGCTGGGGCCTGGCATAGTCTGTGGTCCGGGAAATGGTCT
>JAAYFZ010000067.1 GCA_012727965.1 Clostridiaceae bacterium | reverse complement strand
TTCTCAAGAGGTCGTTGTAGAAGCTTCGATCCTTGACGAAGTAAGACATGTGATCTCCTTGCTGCTGTTATTTGTGTTAACATTCATGGTTTGACCCATAAGATTTATGTTAACATTTTCTCTAACTGCAGGCTATCACTAACAGACTGTTAAATATCACAAATATGCTTAAATTCTTTTCATAATGCCCCCGGATCATCAGACTACATGTTTGTTTTCTGATAATTCATATCGTTTTAGTACGATATTAGCAGGGAATTGTGGACTTTTTGTGTACATGGCGCATTGAGCATTGCGATTTCTGCGCGCATGATGTCTGCCCTTCGGTACAAGCATAGGCGAGCCGGAGATAGGATCGAGGTAAATATCACTCTCAAGTGAGAAGGCGGCTTTTACCAGTTTGCTAGTTATAACCTCCTGCGGGGATCCTTCCGCGATCAAGCGGCCGGCACGCATTACAAAAAGATGATCCGCATAGCGGGCGGAGAGATTGATATCATGCAGTACCATGACTATTGTCGTTCCGGTTCTGCGGTTGAGATCTGTCAGAAGATCGAGAATCTCGACCTGATAGGTAATATCCAGATAGGTCGTTGGCTCGTCCAGCATCAGGATATCGGTCTGTTGAGCAAGGGCCATAGCGATCCAGACACGTTGACGCTGACCGCCCGAGAGCTCATCTATCGATCTATCAGCCAAGTCAGCGATCCCCATAATATCGAGCGCCTGAGCAACTGCCTCAGAATCCTTCCTGGACCAGCCCTTGAGGAAGCTTTGATGCGGGAAGCGGCCGCGGCCAACGAGATCAGCGACCACAATACCTTCCGGAACGATTGGTGATTGAGGTAAAAAACCTATCGTTCGGGCCAGCTTCCTGGATGGAACTGAATCGATCTGGCTGCCATCCAACTTGACTGCGCCTTCGATCGGCTTGATCAGTCTGACCAAGGTTTTCAGCAGTGTCGATTTACCGCTGGCATTTGCGCCAAGAATTACGCTGATCTTGCCATCTGGAATCGCGATGCTGACATCATCGACTACGATCTTACCATCATAGCCCGATGTTAGATTCTCCGCATAAAATATGTGCTTATCCATTATGCTTCTCCTATCTTATATGTCCTTATCAATAGATAAATCAGATAAGGCGCCCCGATGATTCCTGTAATCACACCAACAGGCAGTCTGATGGCAAAAGCATTTTGGCCGATCAGGTCGCCCGCGAGAACTAATATCGCCCCAATGAAGCCAGCCGGCAGAGTATGCGGCAAAGAGCTGCCACTGAGTCTCTTGGCGATCGGTCCGGCCAGAAAAGAAACAAATGCAATTGGTCCAGTCGCTACAGTGGCAAAAGCCAACAAACAAACAGCGGCGATCACAATAAGTATTCTGGTCAGATTTGTTCTGACTCCCAGCGTCAATGCCGATTGCTCACCTAGTTCCATAATAGACAAACTTCGGCTAAGCAGCAGTATCAGAGGCACCGCCAGTATCATTGTCAGGCCAAGCGGTACAATATCTGTCAGCTTGACAGCATTCAGACTGCCGCTGAGCCAGCGCATGGCTGATGGCGCATCGTTGCTGGCGGCTTGCTGCAGCATATATGAGATAAGCGCGTTCAGCATCGCCTGGATGCCGATACCGATTAGAATCAATTTGCCGCCCGAGAAGCCTCCGCCCTGAGACAAAATGTAAATCAGAGCTGTCACGATCAAACCGGCAGCTACTGATGCAGCCGACGCGGCAGTTCCGCTTGTCCGCAGCACCAGAATAAAAAACACAGCCGCAGCGCTGGAGCCCGAGGTGATTCCAATAATATTGGGACTTGCCAGAGGATTTCTCAGAAGAGTCTGGAAGACACTGCCAGACATACCGAATGCGAAACCGGCCAGAACTGCGGCCAGCATACGCGGAAGTCTGAGAGTCCTGATCGCAAAGGATGCCCCTGCTATTTCTTCACCAACAAGAACTCTGAAAATGGTGGCGAGCGAATACGAATTATTGCCAATAACTAAAATCAAAATGGCCAGCACTATTGCAAGCAAGGCAAGAATCGATACAACCAGCATCCATCTTGCAGCCCTGTCTCTTCTTCCCAGCTCTATTTCCTGCGCCGTAATAGAAGCCATATCATATCACCTTCATTTTTGACTTCATCGCTACGATTACCAGAATCGGCGCTCCGACAAAAGCCGTCAAAATCCCTACTTCAATTTCGCCCGGGCGTGCGATCATCCTGCCGGCAACATCCGCCAGTGTAAGAATAACCGCACCGGCAACAGCCGACATCGGCATCAGTATCCTCTGATCAGGACCGAGCAGCAGTCTCATAATATGCGGAGCCATCAAACCGATAAAACCGATAGGCCCTGCAATCGCTGTAACAGCGCCACATAAAACTACACCGGCAAAAGCCGATACCACCCGCAACAGTCCCGTTTTTACTCCGAGGCCAGTTGCGACATCGTCACCCAGAGCCAGAGCATTGAGTGATGGCGCCGTCGCTATAGAGATAATAAGTCCGATTATGATCAGCGGTGCTGCCAGCAGGATGCTGTCCCATGAGGCAGCACCTACACTGCCGATCTGCCAGAATCTGAACGCGTCCATACCTTGTCCGCGTGGCAAGATAACTGCCGTAACAAGAGATGTCAGTGCTGCGCTGACAGCCGTTCCGGCCAGAGCCAACTTGATCGGAGTTGCCCCTCCTGAGCCAATTGAACTAATACTATAGACCAGGACAGCTGTTAGTCCTGCTCCTAACATAGCAAAAACAATATACTGATTTGCAGAACCTAAGCCAAAAAAGGTGATGCCTATGACAACAAACAGAGAGGCTCCGGTATTTACTCCCAGGATACTGGGATCTGCGATAGGGTTTCGCGTAACGGCCTGCATCAGAGCACCGGAAACACCTAGTGCTGAACCTGAAACCATCGAAAAAACCGTTCTAATAATCCTCTCATAAACTATCCGCGCCTCAAGCGAGCTATCTGTTGATCTTGATGAACCAAGAGCTTCTAATAGAAGATCAACAGATATCTGACGTGAGCCGAATGCAATAGATAGCACAGCAGCAGCTGCCAGCGCGACTATGCTGGCAGCACCAAGTAGCATTATAGTTCTAGCTCTACTATTCTTTATAGAAACACTTCGCTGCATATAGTTATTCGATCACTTCCATTTATTTGACTCGTGCCGCCGCCTCTGCCAACAGTTCAACATATTCATCAATCACTGCTGGTATCGACAAAGCGCTTGGAGTAGCTGCGCCGGCAAGATCAGAATTGCTGTCAATCAAAGCAACAGCGCCACTTTTTACTGCAGGCACAGTGCTGAAAATAGGATCTATCTGCAGTGCCTCAAGCAAACCGGCATCGCCATAGGCAACGATGATATCCAGCTCTTCAAGCACGTCAATATGCTCTGCGCTAATTGAAACCGTGAAGCCACCCTCATCTGTCTGAAGCTCATTTAGAGATTCTGGAAACTCGATACCGAGATCTATCAGATAAGCAGCGCGGGTATCTACCGGGAAATAGAGATAGAAAGAGGACAAGTCAGAGGCATCGATCCAGAGGAACGCACCTGTTATATCGTCTAGTTCAGGATACTTACTTGTTGTTGCTTCAATCAGCTGTTCCATTTCAGCTATATACTGCTCACCTTCGGCAGCCAGGCCAATTGCTGTTGAATTGATGACGATCTGTTCGCGCCAATATGTCTGCCAGGCAGCTCTCGGATAAGCAATTACCGGAGCTATTTGACTAAGCAGATCGTATTCCTCTTGAGTCAGTCCTGAATAGGCTGCCAGTATTATATCTGGTTGAGCGTCATTGATCGCTTCATAGTCCAGACAATCGGTATCACTGAAAACATTAGGATCAGCTTCACCAAGCTCAGCGACTTTTGCCGCAGTCCATGAATGCATACCATATTCGTCTACTGGTCCAAAATTAGCCATCGAAAATCCTACCGGGACAATACCAAGTGCAAGAGGTGTGTCCTGGTTAGCCCAGGCAATAGTTGCCACTCTCTCAGGTTTACTCTCAATAACAGTCTGGCCAAAAGCATGCTCGATCGTTATCGGGAACATGCTGCCTGAATCTTGATCATTATCATCGCTTACATCTTCTGATGCAGCATTCGTCGCTGACTCGCTCGGATTCGCATTTGTGGATTCAGTGGAGTTAATAGTTTTACTCTCGCCTTCACCGGCGGAGCATGCTGCCAGTGAAACCAGCAGTAAAACGGCTGTCATTATTGCAAGGATTTTTCTGAATATCATATTGATTTCCCTCTCTTATTGTTGTATCATCATTTTTTGTTAACCTAAGTTAACTATAAATGCTATTTTAAACTCTTCTCAGTGGAGATGTCAATCATATTTTTTTACTATTTCTATAGATTTTGTCGGATTTAAGACAAATGCCTGTTTTGTCATCATCAGCGCATATAGATAAACTCATTTGAACAGACTAATAAACAGGTATAATTTGGAATCATTTCTCACAACGTAACGTTAACCATATCCTCAATCATCTTAAGAATGGTAAAATCTGCTACTATAGAAACTTATCTATGGGGGAGGCAGCTATGGAATATTTGGTTCAGTTTCAAATCAATGTCTATGCATTAACTATTTTGTTAGTTATATTTCTCTATGTTCAAGGTTCAAAAATAATGACATTTAGCAGAAGACTAATTAAGCTGGTTCTGATAACTACAACGATTGCTATCATTGATGAACCTCTTACCTGGATTTTTGACCGTATGATGTTTCCAGGCGCCTATTTCCTTGAGTACTCAACCAATTTTATACTCATCCTGATAGGACCTGTGATTGGCGGATTATTGATGTCATATGTGGATTATAGATTGTTTCGCGACCCTCATCGCATCAATAGCAGATTCTACTATCAACATGCCAGCCTCCTTACGCTGGGTTTATTGCTCTTGAATTTTTACCAGCCGGTATATTTCTCTATAAATCGTGAGACAAATGGTTTCAGCAGCGGTGATTATAAGTGGATTCATTATGTACTTCTCGGTCTGCTCTACATATATATGCTAATATTTGTTAGTGTTAATCAAAAAAAAGCTACTCACAAAGAGATTCTACTCTATTTCTTATGTTTCCTCTTCCCTGTAGCGGGCATGCTGGTTCAGCTGCTTGATTCGAAGCTTCATTTCTCCTGGACCTCGATCGTTCTCGGACTTCTGGCGATCTACATTTTTTTGGAAACAACTTCTTCTGATCAGGACTATCTGACTAAGCTCTATAACCGGCGAAGCTTCGAAACGCATTTACAATATCTGATGCAAGGCAAGAAACCTTTTGGCCTGGTTGTATTTGATCTCAACTTCTTCAAAGAGATCAATGATCAGCACGGACACAAAATGGGCGATGAAATTCTGGTAAATTTCGCGAGAGACCTCAAGCAATCTTTTGCCGGTACTGGACTGGCTGTGCGCTTGGGCGGCGATGAGTTCGCTGTTATTGTCCAGTCAGATGATATCGAAAAACAAATAAGTCAGCTGTCCAAATTATTGAATGAAAATTCGAATGCTCTGATCAGCAATCTCAGTTATAGCTATGGTTATCAGGAATTTGTGAATGGTATGTCCGCTGACACGCTCTATAGTTCAGCAGATCATAAAATGTACAGACATAAGCAGCAGCTCAAGTCGATTGTTGCAAAATAATACCGGTCCGCCTATACGAGCGAACCGGTATTTGAGTTCTATTTATTTCTATTTAGTATCAATCGTTCTTATCTCGGACCGGCACCAGATGTATTGCCCTGCACTTCCGGCGGGTCAATTTTTTGTCCGTTCTGACTTGCGGCCTGCGTTGTATTACCGGAGTTCTGCTCAGTTGCTCCCGTCTCCTGTCCTGGATCTGTATTTCTTACCTGTTCAGTTTGACGAATGGTTTCTGCAGTTTCCCTTGATGGATCTTCTACCCGCACCTGCTCAGTTTCACGATTTTGTACAGCGGTTTCCTGAGCCGGCTCAGAATTTCTGATTTGTTCCATTTCACGGTTAGTTTCAGCTGTCTCTTGTGCTGGGTTTTCTACTCTTACCTGCTCAGTTTCGCGAGCTTCTTTTTTATCAGCGACTCTCTCTTTGGCAGCTTCGGAATTACCATTAGCCTTATCTGATTTATCCTTAGCTTCAGCTGAATTCTCATTTCCTTGTAGGCCCTTGGTATCTGTGAAATTCTTCATTATGTCGCGAACTGACATATTTCTGTATTCTTCAACAT
Source organism: Clostridiaceae bacterium (assembly GCA_012727965.1). Classification (GTDB taxonomy): domain Bacteria; phylum Bacillota; class Clostridia; order Saccharofermentanales; family UBA5734; genus JAAYFZ01. Next base: position 2,963 of record JAAYFZ010000067.1, on the reverse strand, counting down.
TGCTCTCATCAACTGTTACGCCAAGGTGTTTTGTGATGAGATTGTATTTACCTGGTGTCATCGACAGGGCTTTTGCAGATTGTACCATCTCATACCCGATAGCTTCCGAATTAACCTCAACATCTTCGAGCTCAAGTTCTTCTACTGAGACATCTAGACGCTCTGCAAGTTTTGCAGCCTTGTCAGCGTTCTTGCCGGCAGAAGCGAGTAAAATCTCGCCACCTTGTTCGAAATAGCCATTTTCTTCGATTTCGAGGGCTGCATTCTGAACGACTTCGTCTACGTTTTGATTTTTCCATTCTATTCCGGCGACGATTGCTGCAGCATCTTCATTTGCAGGCTCCATAGCTATAACCCGGTTGAAGCGGTTAATTGTCATCATAACACCTGGATTGACATCCATACTTACATAATAGTAAGGGGTGGTGTAAGCAAATACGCCCAATGCCAAAAGAACGACAACTGCTGCCGCTGCCGCTGCAGTAACGAAACGAATTCTTGTAGTACTAGTTTTCATATCAATTACATCTCCAATCATATAGTCTCGATTTCTGGCTCTGGTAAAAGAACCGTCATCGCGCAGCAGAACCACATCATTATTACGAATTTCCATAACGACCGCTTTCATTTGTCATCGTCCTCCTTCACATATGCTAGATATTCGCTTAGATGCGGATAATCTCCTGTTAGTATCTCTACTGCTGTCACTATATATTTACGATGTCTCTCAATAATTTTTCGGGGTACCTTAGTATTTTCTTCGATTTTTTTTACAGGCAAAAGTTTCGAGTGCTTCATATCGGCTGTCAGAAGTTGACTTGACAGCATGAACCTGATTGATTTTTTGCAGTCATCCTTAGTTTTTCTCGCTTTTGGCGATCCTTCAATTAGGTCAAGGTACGAGAAACCATATGACTTAACAACTTCCTCAAGTGCCTGAATTTCGTATTTTATATCCATGCCCCTCTGTTCAACCTTCATTTCATTTTCGGGAACCAGGTCTATACTGATTTGATCATGGCTATGACGCTCGGAACGAAAATAGTCAATCAGTCTCGATTTGATAATTAATTTCGCATAGGAAATGAAGCTGCCTCTACCCTGGTCGAATGATCTGACAGCATCATAAAACGCTATCGACCACTCGTCGTCACTCTTTGTTATATGCCTTCTAGAAATCTGGGCGGCTGCAGACAGAATAAACGCCTCATACTTCTTGATGAGAGCTTCCATTTTTTCTTCACTCTGCTGCGCTTCCACTATCTCGATTTCTATTGGATGCATAAACAAAACATCTCCATTCTAGAAATGAACATCGATCGAGGCACGCTGCGTCTTAAGTTCAATGATTTTTTTGCCATTCTCTTGAAGCACAATTTCAATGTCTCCATCGATTGATTCTTTTATCTTTGCTTTCATTTCGCCATTATCCGGCGAAGCCAGCGGTACAGGATGTGTTTGCTTCGCATGGATAGACATTTTCAGTCTGCCCTTCTTGATAACAGCGGTGAAGCTATCATCATCTGCTGAAAAATCGATCATTCTGCCGCCCTCGATCGTTGTAAAACGATACTCCTGCCCTTCATGCTGCAATACCATCAGGAAGCCTTTTTTGAATTTTCCCAGCATAGGTACGGAAGCATAACTAAAAACAAATGAACTGTTCACCCAATCGTTAGCCTGAGCCCAGACATATTGACTAGGGAAACCTCTGCCCCAGTCTTTTTCCATATAAGCATCTGCTGATTCGATCTTCCACGACTGATCGTTTATCTGAAGATTACCGGATGCCTCGTGTTTCATACTGGTAATAGAGTGATTGCACTCATTTGGCAAGAAGCTAAGCCAGCCCATAATGTTAGGTTTTAGAAATGATGTCTTAATCTGTGAAAATCCGCTGAAGCTGAACTCGCCTTGCACCACTATTTCTTCTGTATCGATATCAAGGTGCATTCCTGATTGTGATAACTGGTTTTTCCCAATATTTAGAACAAATGGATCCTCTGTCCAGGACAGTTCATCAATCGAATATCTTACATAACTAGTTCTATGCTTGATCGAGTCCTGAAACTGGATAAATGCATGTCTCGATTTTGCATTTGTTGAATAGCCCCAAATAACTGAAATTATGATATCGTTCTTCCTGTCATCGATTTTGCAGAACCAGCCTTCAAAAGCAGCTGGTTTGTCGAGTCCGACCATGATGCCAAATTGTTTCATCCGCTGCTTACTCCTTCGTCTTCTTTTTCTTCTTCGGTTTCGGGACCTGAATATGCGGTTCCAAAACGGTTATGACCTCTTTGCTGAATATGAAATAGTTTATCTGCTATTTTCATGATATCTTATAAAATGATCGATAGAAACAGATTTTTGCAATCAAAAATACAATCATGAGGTGCAGCTTAGGTTATGGAAAATAATATAGATCTCGTCTACAGAGAGATAAAACTGACAGAAGCAGAACTTATCCGTGAGATCGATGCGGAGTGTTATATCCGCAACGCCTGGCGAGTTGTCGAAGGCAACGAGAGACAGCTGGTTGAGATCGATTGGACAGATCATGAGCTGCCAAACGGAACTGATTGGCATATCGAACGCTATAATAAATCACTTAATCATGGCGGCACAGCTATCGGATGCTTCGATGGCGATACTCTAGTAGGCTACGCGGTGGTCAATTCAGATGTATTTGGAAAACTAAGTAAATATGTATTGCTCGATCAGATATTCGTTTCCAAATCATACCGAGGCAAGAGCATAGGCAAGAAGCTTTTTTCTCACGCCTGCAGCGCAGCAAGGCAGTTCGGAGCCGATAAACTCTATATCTGCGCCGGCTCATCTGAGGACACGATTGCCTTCTACTTCAACCTTGGATGTATAGATGCCAAGGAGATAGATTCGGTTCTTGCAGCCGAAGATCCAAACGACTGGCAGCTGGAGTATAAATTGTAGATAGTGAGAAT
>JAAYFZ010000066.1 GCA_012727965.1 Clostridiaceae bacterium | reverse complement strand
TCTGAACTACCTTGAGGATATGGGTTATTTCTGTATCGACAATCTACCGCCTCAGCTTCTGCCTGAACTGATAAAAGCCTATGCTCATCAACGTGTAAACGGGCAGGTTGCTGATGAGCCGCAGCGGTTGGCTTTTGGCATAGATGTCCGCAGTGCCAGCCTGGACGAACTTTTTCCTAATCTTGAGCACATAGCTAAAATGGGCGCAAAGTATCGAGTGGTATATCTGGAGGCAGCTGACCAGGCTCTGATAAACAGATATAAACAGAGCCGCCGGAATCATCCGCTGGCACAGAGCCATGGTCTGACCAAGGCAATACAGATTGAACGAACCCGTCTTGAGATTCTGCGTGCGATGGCTTCTGACATAATTGATACGACTGAGCTTACACCTTCTGATTTACGCAATAAACTATATGAGATGCTATCTAGCAGTGACCGTGATGAGCGCATGACGATTCTCATACAATCATTTGGCTTCAAATATGGTATTCCAGCTGATTGTGACTGTGTTATTGATGTGAGGTTTATACCCAATCCATACTATATTCCAAAACTCCGACCGCTTTCAGGTCTCGATCAGGCGGTTTCAGAACATGTTCTCAGCTTCAAGGAAACGACAGAATATATGGATAAGCAGGAGGATATTTTCGAATATACTATTCCTTATTATATTCGCGAAGGAAAAGTACGACTGACAGTAGGTGTTGGCTGTACTGGCGGGCGCCATCGCTCGGTTGCTCTTGCAGAGGATCTTGCTAACAGGTTGAGAGATAACAGGCTAAGAGTACTGGTTGATCATCGTGATATCGACAAAGATCCACGTTTAGCCCGTCGTCTCAATTCTGAAGATAATTAGGCATTCGAGGTAGTATATGCTAACAGATACAGAAGAAAAGCTCATTAAGTATGCCAGAAATCCCAGGATTGGTCCGCACATAACTGTTATAGGCGGCGGCACAGGCCTGTCAACACTTCTTAGAGGGCTTAAGCTTTATACGCATAATCTGACAGCCATTGTCACTGTTGCTGACAATGGCGGCTCTTCAGGCATGCTGCGCGAGGATATGGGTATGCTGCCGCCGGGCGATATCAGAAACTGCATCCTGGCACTTGCTGATACTGAGCCCTTGCTCAGCGATCTCTTCCATTACCGTTTCCACGAGGGACGTCTGTCCGGACAGAGCTTCGGCAATCTTTTTATTGCAGCTATGAATTCCGTTTGCGGTAATTTCTATGAAGCGATCATCAATGTATCAAAGGTACTTGCTGTTAAGGGCAGAGTTCTTCCGGTTAGTCTTCAGGATGTAAACATAAGTGCGATGCTGTCTGATGGCACCATGATTATTGGTGAATCGGAAATCGGCGACAGGCCCAGACCTGAGAGCAGTGACATCGTCGATATTTTCATGCAGCCAGCCGATGCACTGCCAATGCCTGAAGCTGTTGATGCGATCAAAAAGGCTGAGCTGCTCGTACTTGGCCCGGGAAGTCTCTATACGAGCATCATTCCTAATTTGCTATTTCCGGAAATCTGCCAGGCCATCGAGAGCAGTCGGGCGCCCACAGTTTATGTAGGCAATATAATGACTCAGCCTGCAGAGACGATAGATTATGATACGACCAGACATATCGAAGCTATCCTTAGACATATGTATCGTAGCTGCGATTGCAAAAAACCTATTGATTATTGCGTTGTCAACAATGCCTGGATCGATGAAGAACTTATTGAGCGCTATCATCTTCAGAGCGCAATACCTGTAACGACAGACCGCGACAGGATAATTGAGCTCGGCATAGAGCTGATAGAAGGCCCTCTAGCATGCGTTCATGACGGAAAAATCAGACATGACCACACTATTTTGGCCAGAACAGTAATTTCACTGCTTGATAATCTGGAACAGGATGTCAGGAGCAAGGGAAATGGCTGATTTCACTAGTTTTTCCAGACAGGTAAAAGACGAGCTTTATGAGGTTTGCGTTCAGGACTCCGAAAATATGCAGCTGCTGCTGCTTGCAAGCTTGTTTGCTGCCGGTCGGCTGCGGACAAACCTGATACAACTGTCAACATCTCATAAAGGATTCGCGGAGCTGGTCACTGAGTGGTTCAGCCAGGTATATCAGACTGATGCCGAGAATCAGAGCGGCCGTGAACTTACATCAGTTTCAGTAAGTAAGCGAGAAACGTACAGACTGATTTCGCAGGATTTGCGGGATTGTTTTGGCTATGACCCTGTACTTAACAATCTTAGTGATATCCCGAAGCTCACAGCACAGCAGGGGCAAGCAGTCATAAGAAGCATGTTTCTGGCCAGCGGTTCGATCGGCGATCCAAGGCAGGCCTATCACCTGGAGTTTGCTCTAAGACGTCAGCCGGCAGCAGTTTGGCTGGATGAACTGCTACAGAGCTTCGATATCCATACACATCTGCTCAAGCGGCAGGGCTACAGCGTGCTATATGTAAAAGATGGCAAGCAGATAGCTGACTTGCTTCTGCAGTGCGGAGCACATATGGCTCTTCTCGATTTCGAATCACTGCGAGTTGAGAAAGAGATGCGAAATTCTGTAAATAGAGTTGTCAATTGTGACAGCGCGAACTCCCAGAGAATTGCAAATGCTTCTGCCAGACAGCTTGAGCTGATCAGGCAGCTGGAGGAACAGCACGGCTTAGGGTTTCTGCCAGAAGATTTGCTTATGACGGCAAAAGCAAGACTCTCAAATCCTGACTGTTCACTCAAGGAGCTTGGAGAGATAATGGAGCCTCCGCTCGGAAAATCCGGCATGAATCATCGGCTTAAGAAGCTTGAGCGTTTAGCTGGAGAAATGCTTGGCCAGATTACAGAGGAAACTAAATGATCGATATTGTGTTGGTAGAACCAGAGATACCTCAGAATACAGGGAATATTGCCAGAACATGTGTAGCTGCCGGAGTCAGACTGCATCTGATAGAACCTCTTGGTTTCAAAATTGATGACCGTCAGGTTAAGCGAGCCGGACTAGATTACTGGTTTGATCTGGACTTGACTATATGGCCCGACCTGGACAGCTGCCTCCGCAGCTTTTTTGGCCGCAGCATTTACTATGCTACAACCAAAGCTGATAAGACCTATGCTGATGCCACATATTCGCTAGATAGTGTTATTCTATTTGGCAAAGAGACAAAAGGTCTACCTGAGCCGCTGCTTCTTGCTCATCCGGAAAGATGCATCAGAATACCAATGATAAGCAGCGCCAGATCGCTTAATCTGTCGAACTCCGCTGCGATAGTCATATACGAGGCACTAAGACAATTGGGCTTCCCAGGATTGTCTGGGGAGAGTGATTTTCTAGCCAGTCAGTCCCCGCACTAGACCAAGGAGAATTTTTAATGTACGACCAGATGGATCAGAACAAGATGACGGTTGAGCTTTTTTGTGAGCTCGTCAGACATGACGCCCCTTCACTTCATGAAGGAGAGATTGCTGCCTGGCTGAAAAAATGGCTGCGAGCTGAACTTGGACTTGAGCTTGAGGAGGATGAGACCGCAAATAAGATCGGCGGAGAGTCAGGTAATCTTGTCTGTAGGATTCCAGGGGAGCTGCCAGGTCCCTCTAAGCTTTTTTCAATACATCTGGATACGGTTGAACCTTGCCGTAACAAACAAGTTGTCATTGATAATGGTATGATCAAATCGGATGGCAAAACAATTCTTGGTGCTGATGATATGGCAGGTGCGGCAGCAATTTTAACTGCACTTTGGCAGATCCGGAAAATGGGCACACCTCATAGTGATATGGAGCTGCTTTTTACAGTAGCGGAGGAATTGCACCTGCAGGGAAGCCGACATATAAATCCGGGCTGGCTCAAGTCTGAAATAGCTTATGTACTTGATACCGGGGGCGCTCCCGGACTTGCAGTAAACTCAGCACCTGGTCATATAGATTTTAATTTTAAAATACGGGGCAAAGCCGCACATGCCGGTATAGCTCCTGAACAAGGAATAAGTGCGATCAATACTGCAGCTTCCGCTATTGCAGCGATGGAGCTGGGCAGGCTGTCTTCAGGTGTTACTGCAAATGTCGGACGTATAGAAGGAGGTTCAGTAACAAACATTGTGGCTGAGCACTGCGAGTTTACAGCCGAATGCAGAGCGCATTCAATTGAGTTACTGATGGCACAGGCAGACAACATGCGAAGTTGTGTAGAATCAGCATGTCAGAAATCCGGAGCAGTTCTTGAAGTCGAACGCAAACGTTCCTATCTGCCATTTAAGACGGCTGAGGACAGTATATCCGCTGTTTTGTTCAGACATGCCTGCAATAATTTGGGACTAAATCCAGTTTTTGCTCAAGGCGGCGGCGGTAGTGACTTGAATCATCTTGTACAACTAGGTATGGAAGGAATCGTACTTGCTGTTGGTATGGAGAATGTACATTCCTGTGATGAGAGCATCAAGATCGAGCATCTGCATCAGCTCACATCATTGGTTCGGGAATTGATGACTATCCAGAGAATAGTCTGATCCGTTTTGAGTTTAGCTGTTCAGGTGTTATAATTTCATGCATGACTTCGCCGTAATCATGGATCCGGAGGGCATATGGACTTTTGCCATACAATTGAATCGATCGACTGTGAGCTAGCCGTGTACAGGAAGGGTTTTCTGAACATCAGGCTGGATCTTGCAAAAGGTTTGATAGTCTGGAAAGACAGCAATCACTGGAGTAATAATTTCGTCAGATCTATGACTTTTACCGAGGTTGAAATGATCAGACGACTTATGCCGGACCTATGTGCTGTTTATACTCCTGATTGCAGTTGTCCTCTGACAGGTAAAGATAATAGCTCCAGACCAGACATTTTTAGCGCAGCTCCTGATGATGATACAACAGCAGTTGGCAGCAGTTGGCAAATACTGCTGCACAGTGGTGATGAATGCTGGTGCATCAAGGGCAGAAGTCAGCAGAACAGAATTTGGCGCAAATTTATTCGAACGATCGAACAAATTAGCAGGATACCAGTTAGGATCCAGTAAATAAACGGTCACATTGCAAATCATTTGGAGTTATATTATTTCGGCCTAAGGTTGTTTTGTTTACCGTTATTGTTATATTTGGTAAAATATTCGCAGTGCATCTTATGCATTTAAGTGAAGTGATTGGAAGGATTAGCAGATGGATTTTCTCGAAGGGTTTCTATTGGGGCCATTGTGGAGCGATACAGAGTATGAAACGCAGCGTCACGTTGGCTTCCATATTTTCCTTGGAACGATTATCAGTGGAATATTTCTCTGGCTGTTGATATTCCCAGATAAACTTAAGTTCTGGCTTGATCTGCCAACAGCCATGTACGTTATTTTTATCATTCTTTTCCTGCTGGCTACACCCTTTGCAGCCAGGATCTATTATCAACTGAATCTGCCGCTCAAGCTGCTGATTCTATTAGTTCAGTTTTTCAAATTTGCAGCGGTATATGTAGTCAGTTATCAGGTTATGCTGCCCAAATATACACTTGATCTGACTGATCTGCCGCAGACGTTAATTGAAGAGATCAATTTATCAATTAGTAATGCCACTGAATTCTTCGAGGGTTTCGGCAGAGCAACAGGAATGCTTCTTGGCATCATAGGCGGCGGGCTGATGATAGTACTGAGACTTCTGATCATTATCGGCGTCGCGATCATTGTACCTATCTTGATCTTAATTGCTGTTAAATTAGTACAATGGTCCTGGGACTATGTGACACAAAGATATATCTTGCGTGAGACCCATAAATAATGCTCAATAAGCGAGGTGTTTTTATGAAGAAGACCAAAATTATATGTACAATGGGTCCTGCTATTGAAAACGATGATTTACTGCGCAGTTTGATGCTGTCCGGTATGAATGTCGCCAGATTGAATTTTTCGCATGGAGATCATGAAGAACATTTATCGCGAGTAGAAAGAATCAAGCGTCTTAGGGCAGAGCTTGATATACCCATAGCACTTCTGCTTGATACAAAGGGCCCGGAAATCAGAACCGGTGATTTTGAAAATGGCAGGGCTGAACTGAAAGAGGGATCAATTGTCACATTACTGCCTGGCAATGATATAGGAACAGCGGAATTAATATATGTCAGTTACGGTGAATTCTACCGTGATGTCACTGTAGGCTCGCCGATTCTGATCGATGACGGTCTGGTAGAACTTGAGGTAATGGACATTGAAGATACCAAGGTCCGCTGTAGAGTATTAAATGGCAATGTTATTTCAAACCATAAGAGTGTCAATCTGCCAGGTGCAAAAACCAACTTACCTGCTCTTACGACCAAGGATATAGAAGATATTCGCTTCGCGATCGAACAAGATTTCGATTTTATCGCGGCTTCATTTGTGCGCAAGGCAGCAGATGTTCTGGAAATCAAGAAGATTCTTGAGAAGTATAAAGGTGACTCGATCCATATTATTGCTAAGATAGAGAATCGTGAAGGTATCAGCAATTTTGACGAAATACTTAAGGTTGCTGATGGCATCATGGTCGCGCGTGGAGACCTCGGCGTCGAAATACCAATGCAGGAAGTTCCTACTGTTCAAAAAGCGCTGATCGAGAAATGCTATAAAATCGGCAAACCCTGTATTACCGCCACACAGATGCTGGATTCCATGATTAGAAATCCGCGTCCTACCAGAGCAGAGGTTTCGGATGTTGCTAACGCGATACTTGATGGGACGAGTGCTATTATGCTGTCAGGAGAGACTGCTGCCGGCAAGTATCCGCTCGAGAGTCTTAATATGATGGTTAGTATCGCTGAACAAACAGAAAAATCAATTGATTATTGGGCGGAATTTATTAAGTCGCGATATGAAATGGTTTCCAGTGTCACGAACGCGATAAGCCATGCGACATGCATGACCGCGATGGATCTTAAGGCATCAGCGATCGTAGCGGTCACGCATAGCGGCAGAACGGCCAGATTGATTTCCAGATTCAGACCTGAATGCCCGATTATCGCGACAACCGTATCATCAAGATCATACAGGCAGCTTGCTCTGTCCTGGGGTGTTTATCCCTATCTGGTTGAAGAAGTTCATACGACCGATGCCATGTTCGAGCTTGGCATGAATAAAGCTCTTGAATCCGGAAAGGTTAATAACGGCGATGTTGTAGTTATTACCGGCGGTACACCTATTGGCATGAGTGGTACAACTAATACGCTGAAGGTACAGACTATCGGCAGAATTCTTGTAGATGGAAAAGGAATCGGCAAGGGCAATATTACCGGCGAGGCACTGGTAATTAATAGTTTAGAGGATCTTAAGCTGGCTGATTTGCGCCAGGACTATATTCTGGTTGCGACGCATACAGATAATGAAATGCTGCCGGTCATGAAGAAGGCATTGGCTCTGGTCGTTGAAACCACCGATCCAGGCAATCATGCCGCGATTGTTGGCTTGGCGCTGGATATACCGATAATATATGCCTGCGAAAACGCGACCAGGATTCTGAAAACTGGTTCAATCATCGGTATAGATGTTGAGCGCGGAACGATCAGCTGATCAAATCTGACATCAGTTGACAGTTTGTACACATTTGTATCATATTTTTTTCCAATTTCTCCAAGCTGTGATCAAATGACAGGTATATAAATGTAGTAGAGGAAAAATTACTGTCAGAGAGAATATATAGGAGGCGTTTCAAATGGATGAGAATATGAATTTGCCAGAACAAAACAATACGGGCAGAGAAAATGAAGCCCCAGATAGAAATAATAGCGAACCAAGACCGAATCAGAGCAATTCAAATGAAGCAAATAGTGCAGGTTGGAGCAGAAGTGATGATCGTTATACTGCTGCAAACCGTGGCTATGATTCCGCTGTTTATCCACAGGGAAGGTATCAAAGACCAAATTATCAAGCGCAGCAATCTGCTACACAGTATACGAGAGAGCAGCCACCTGTTCAACAAAACAACCAGCCTTATCAATCAGCTGGCCCGCAAAGAAATCAGGATAATGGCAGCAGAGGCGCCAAAATTGCCGGGTTTATAGCACTTGGTCTTGCGATCACTGTGCTTATGTCGTCTTTGACCGGTATAACTGTTTACAAGGTTATGAGTGATCGCATCGCAAGCCCAACTGCTGTTTCGACGACACAACCGATTGAAACAACTGCAGAGCAGGCAAATGAGCCAGGTGCCACTGAGAATCCAATAGAAGGAACTGATAGACATTTCAGTATTGAAGATGCTGCCAAGAGACAGGATGACGATCGTAAATCGCTTTCAACGATGGAAATTGCGGCGATAGGACGTCCTGCTGTTGTAGCGATTTCTACAGAGACCACAATGACAGATATGTTCGGCAGGACTGGTCCTGTCGAAGCGGCCGGCTCTGGCTTCATTATCACAGAGGATGGCTATATTGTGACTAATTTCCATGTGGTTAAGGGTGCCGAAACAATAACTGTAACTATGGAGAGCGGCGAGGTTTCTGAGGCGGTTCTCGTAGGTTCTGATGAATCTAACGATATTGCAGTGCTGAAGGTCGACGGTGAAAATCTACCGACGGTCATTTTCGGCGAATCGTCCGACCTGCAAATTGGCGAGCTGGCAGTTGCTATCGGCAATCCATTGGGCCGCCTGAGCGGGACAGTAACAGCAGGCATTATAAGTGCGCTCGACAGATCTATCACTATTGATGGACAGACCCTTAGCCTGCTGCAGACGGATGCTGCTATAAACAGCGGCAATTCTGGTGGTGCACTATTTAATTCTTATGGTGAAGTTATTGGCATAAACACTGCCAAGAATGCCGGTTCTGGAGTTGAAGGACTTGGATTTGCCATCCCGATCGATAATGCTAAACCAGTTGTTGAGAGTTTGATTCGTTATGGCTATGTCAGAGGCAGAACAAAAATCGGCATTAATACCAGAGATGTAACTGCACAGATGGCTCTTTACTATCAGCTTCCTGAGGGTGTTTATGTTGTTGAGATTGACAGCACAGGTCCTGCCTATGAAGCAGGCGTCAGACAAGGCGACATAATTGTTGCTGTTGACGGAGAAGAAATCAAAACCGCTGCTGAGTTGTTGAAGAAGAGAAATGCAAAAGAACCAGGTGATGAGCTTGAAGTGAAGGTTGTTAGAAACAATGTTGAAAAAACTTTCAGTATCATACTGATTGAGGATATACCTGCTGACGCCAATATTGAAGCTGAATAGATTGGCCTGACTGACATTTTCAAGATAAAATAACGACATCAAGTAAAAATGATTAATTAGCAGAATAATATATACACACAGCCGCAACAGTTCTATTGTTGTGGCTGTTTTGTTTTGTATGGTATCATGGCTTATAAACTTATCATATTACGGTTAGATTATCAGGGGGACAGCAAATGACTGGACGAAACTGGTTCAGACGAGATGTGATTATTCCACTTTTGTTTCTTGGCGGATTTGGCTATGGTCTCTATTTTGTCTGGCAGAAAATACTAGAACAGCCTGATCTCAGCGACAATCGTTTTCTGTCTTATCTATTGATAGCCTGTTTAGCAGTATACATATTACTGGCGTTTGTAACGCTGCGGCATGCTGCGGCTTCGTATTCACTAGAGAGATTCAATCCAGGTAATCCCCAAAGCATCAACAGACTCATGAGGATGAGACGTTTCGGATTGAGTCGCCAAATCGCAGCTCGTATGCGAAATTGGGCTGCTCCGGCTGAAGAGATTAGCCAATGGCTAAGCGCTAATAATTACAAACCGGCTGCCAGAACGCCGCATGGCAGAGTTTTTGAGAAAACCCGTCTGTTCAGATTGCCCGGTCAGCCCAGGCATTGTGATAGGATATTTCTGCTTGAGCATGATCTTCTAAATGTTCTTGTTGTAGATCAGCTTCTTCGCGATAGCATTAAGTATATTCGTCAGCGGACAGATGCTCCTTCACCACGCAACCTGCTCATACTCGTAATGGATCGGGATGATAAGGTTGAAGCTGCGTCTGCGGCGGCAGGTGTAGTCAATTTCCTCGGCAAGTTTGACGGTGGAACCTTGGGCGCAATGCTGCTTGATATAAGGCATGGCCGTCTTTATTACCCTATCGACAGATCACTTCAACCTAGAAGTCATAGAAGATTTCAGGATTTGATGCGTTTGCGGCTTCTGCATTATCTTAGTAAGAGTCCACAACAGGTTAGGAAACCAGTTCAACCAACGCCAGTTAATCAGGCTTTGATCAGAAGCTTCAAACCTATGACCAGACAATCCGATCATACTGAAGAAAACGACCGCGATTAAATAGGAAACAGAATACTCCAATTATGTTTTGAAAACGTTTGCATTTTTAGCGAGAAAATTTGTTTTGTGTTACTTCGTCACAGAACAAGCACTATTATCGGTGATAGAATCCTATTGTTGTAATGCAATAATAATTAACATATAGCAGTCAGAAATAGTGACTGCAAACGTTAAAACTAAGGAGTATTTCTATGAAAGTATTAATTGTTGGTGGAGTAGCAGGTGGAGCATCAGCCGCTGCCAGACTGCGCAGGTTAGATGAAAAATCTGAGATCATTCTCTTTGAAAAGGGTGAATACATATCCTATGCAAATTGCGGTTTGCCATACTATGTTGGTGATGTGATTCAGGACAAGGATAAGCTGCTGGTTCAAACACCTGAAGCAATGAGTGCTAGATTCAACCTTGATGTTCGGATCAACAGCGAAGTCATGTCGATCGATCGTGAAAAACATGAAGTCATAGTCCTAGACCATAAAACCGGCAGAGAATACACTGAAGGCTATGACAAATTAATACTCTCACCGGGTGCTGAACCAAAAAGGCCACCACTTGAGGGGCTAGATCTTCCCGAGATTTTTACTCTGAGAAATATACCAGATACTTATAAGATTAGAGACTATGTTGACCAGAATTCGCCTCGGTCAGCAGTTGTTATGGGTGGTGGCTTCATCGGTGTTGAGATGGCCGAAAACCTGATGGACCGAGGGATTGATGTTACTCTTGTAGAATTTACAGATCAGGTCGTGGCCTCTATGGATCCTGACATGGCGGCATTTTTGCATCAGCATATGAGAATTAAGGGTTTGAATCTTCTGTTCAGAACTGGTGCAGCCGGTTTCAGTCGCCGTGGTGAAAAAAGCGTTAGAGTTCGTCTTAATAATGGACAGGATATCGATACCGATATGGTTATATTCTCGATTGGTGTTGCTCCTGACAGCAGACTGGCAAAAGCCGCCGGACTTGAGCTTGGTATAAACAACAGCATTAAGGTAGATGAATACCTTTATACCTCAGATCCTGATATCCTGGCAGTTGGCGACGCGATTGAAATCAGAAATTTCGTTACAGGAGATCCTGGCCTGATACCTCTTGCCGGACCAGCCAATAAGCAGGGCAGGATAGCCGCGGAAAATGTTTATGGGCGTAATGTAGTTTTCGAAGGAGTTCAGGGAAGTGCTGTTCTGAAGGTTTTTGACATGACAGCAGCTTCTACCGGTCTAAATGAGAAACAACTGAAGCGTGAAAACATCAGTTATGAGAAAACATATATCCATCCACTAAATCATGCCGGCTACTACCCTGGCGCCACACAAATGTCGTTAAAAATGCTGTATGACCCGAATACAGCCAAAATTCTCGGTGCTCAGGCAGTAGGTGTCGAAGGAGTTGAGAAGCGTATTGATGTTCTTGCGACTGCTCAACGCCTGGGTGCGACTGTGTATGACCTGGAGAAGCTCGAACTGACATATGCTCCGCCGTATTCTTCGGCAAAAGACCCTGTCAACATGCTTGGATTTACTGCTGCTAACACGATAAAAGGTGATGTTGGTGTCTTCCACTATCACGATATCAACGCACTTGATCTTGATAGAATTATGCTCGTTGATGTTAGAACTGCAGAGGAGTATGCTCTAGGAAGCATACAGGGAGCTGTCAATATTCCGCTGGATGAAATTAGAAACAGACTGTCAGAATTTGACCGCAACAAGAAAATATATCTGTTCTGCCAGGTTGGTCTACGAGGATACCTTGCTGCCAGGATCCTTAAGCTGAATGATTTTGAAAGAGTTTTCAATCTCAGTGGCGGTTACAAGCTCTATCATACGATCGTTCTGGACGAAAATGCTGAAATTCCTTTCGATTGCTTCGGTGAAGCAGTAGCAGATGATGGAGAGGGAGAGAAGCTGGCGATTTGTCCAATCGCAGAAGATGACGATCAGGAACCAGCCAATACTGTTACTGTCGATGCTACAGGCCTGCAATGCCCAGGTCCGATCATGAAGCTGGCAGAAGGAATCAAGACGATATCAGCAGGTGACAGACTGCTTCTTAACGCTACTGATCCCGGATTTGCTTCTGATGTGGGTGTCTGGTGTGAAAGAACCGGCCATAAGCTTGAGAGTATGGAGCAATCAGCCGGAGTTATAAAAGTATCAATTCGAAAAGCAGGCAGCAAAGATATTGCTGCTACTAGCAAAGGTTCATCAGGCAATGATAAGTCAATCGTAGTATTCAGCGGCGATCTGGACAAAGCAATCGCAGCTATGATCATTGCCAACGGTGCAGCTTCCATGGGACGTAAGGTTACACTGTTCTTCACTTTTTGGGGACTTAATATCCTGCGAAAAGACGATAAGGTCAATGTTCGCAAGAGTTTCATCGAAAAAATGTTTGGCTCGATGATGCCCAGGGGTTCTAAACGCTTAGGTCTATCCAGAATGAATATGGCTGGTATGGGCGCGAAAATGATCAAAGATATTATGAACAAGAAAAATGTTTCTTCGCTAGAAGAACTGATTAAATCAGGTATGGAGCAGGGGATTAGAATGGTCGCATGTCAGATGTCAATGGATCTGATGGGTATACATGCTGAAGAGCTGATTGAAGGCGTTGAGATCGGCGGTGTAGCAACTTTCCTGGGCTCTGCTGAGGATTCTGATACTAATCTGTTTATTTGATATCAGTAATTTGTGTCAGCAACATCCGTAATTCTCTGAGGTGCAGGAACTGTATCCTCCGTCAGCAACTCAAGATACCGTTCTTCGAAATCTCTGACTGGCAGAGGTTTTGAGAAATAGAAGCCCTGAATCTCATCGCAGTCCAGCTCGCGCAGTTTGTGCAGCTGGGCTGCTTCTTCTACGCCTTCGGCAATTGTACGAAGCTTCAGAGCCCTGGCCATAGCAATAATTGCAGATACGATTTCATGGTCGTCCTCATCGATAGCAATACTGTCTATTAGAGGCTTGGCGATCTTAAGTCTGTGAATACGAAATCGCTTCAAATAACTAAGAGATGAATAGCCTGTTCCGAAATCGTCAATAGAAATTGAGCAACCGGTTTCATTGATGCGTTCGAAGACATCGACTAGCCTCTCTTCGCGATTAACTGCGCTGTTTTCAGTTATTTCCAGATCGATCTGCTGCGGGTTCGCTCCAGTTTTCTCAAGCAGTTTTTTGAGATTTTTCAAGAAGCCTTCTTGATCAAGCTGAATAGGTGAAATATTTATACTGACGGTGATATCAGAGCCATAACGCTCATGCCAGTTGTGAATCTGATTCATAGCTTGCAGCATGACCCAATTGCCGATCTTGACGATCTCACCAATACTCTCGGCAATCGGTATGAATTCTGCCGGGGATATATTACCCAGTTCCGGATTATTCCAACGCAGTAATGCTTCAGCTCCTATCAGGGCACCGTCACTTACTCTTATGTAAGGCTGATAATGAAGCTTGAATTCCTGGTCATAATCGGCGCTGCGGAGTTTGAGGGCGATTTCGTTCTTTCTGTTTATAAGAGCTTTTGGTATGTCGTGGAAAAAAATATAACTGCCTTGAGACTGTTCTTTTGCATAGTACATAGACAAATCTGCGTTTTTTAGCAGTTCTGAGCGATCCTTGCCATCTTGTGGATAAAAAGTGATACCGATACTTAGGCTTATATTAAATACATATCCACCCGTGTAAATAGGCTTGTGGAAACTGGCAGTAAGCTGTCTTGCCAGTGGTTCAATTCCTGAATAGTTATCATCTGTACAAAAGGACATGACGAATTCATCTCCGCCAAGTCTAGCCAGAAGTCCCTCATTCGGAAGGTGCTGCTTGAGCCTCAAAGATACAGCCTGCAAGAGCAAGTCTCCCGCCTCATGACCATATATATCATTGATAGAACGGAAATTGTCAATGTCCATATAAAAAAGCATGATCTGATGCCTTTTTTGGCCAGATCTGATTTCTTCTATTGCCTGATCCAATTCGCTGATGAAGTGCCGTCTGTTGTCAAGACTGGTTACATCATCTTCGCGAGCTAGCCTGGTTAACTCCTGATTGCTGTTGATAAGCTCTGCTGTTTTCTCAACAACAGATTGTTCAAGTTTACGTCTGTATTTATCTTCTGCCAGTCTGATGGCTTCCTGCCTGCTTCTGTTAAGAAGCACAGCACTGATTACCTGATGTATCAAAACAACACTGTTGAGAATTAGTATAACTTTCAGGTCAAAACCTGTGAAGATTATCAGTACAAAAGGAATCAACAACAGAAGTAGAACCTTGCGATTAGTTTTCAAATTTTCGATA
>JAAYFZ010000065.1 GCA_012727965.1 Clostridiaceae bacterium | reverse complement strand
GTAGGCTTCATCATGGCAAAAGTCAAATGGCTTGATGATAACGGCATCAGGCAAATGACGCAGCTGCTGCTGATGATAGTTACGCCTGCAGTCATCATTGACTCCTTCCAGATGGAATTTTCATCTGATCTGCTTATTGGTTTGATGATTTCCACTGCCAGCTCTATCGTCACCCATATTGTAGGTATAGTATTTGGCAAATTACTATTTCGCGGCAGGCCTGAATCCGATCGTAAGATATTGCGCTTCTCGATTATTTTTTCTAACTGTGGTTTTATGTGTATTCCGCTGCTCTATGCGGTACTAGGTCCTATCGGTGTTTTCTATGGTTCGGCTTATATAGCTGTGTTCAATATAGTACAGTGGACCTACGGCATGATTCTGATGACAGGTGATAAGAATGATATCAATCTGCGCAGAGCACTGGTCAATCCTGGAACTATAGGGATGGCTCTTGGTCTATTTTTCTTCCTGCTTAAGATAAACCTGCCGGAGGTTCCAGCAACAATGGTGTCCAGCCTGGCCGCACTAAACACTCCGGTCGCGATGATCATTATAGGCGCTCAGATGTCAAGAACACCAATTCTTGATATCTGGAAGAATAAGCTCAATTATCAAGTATCCTTCTGGCGTCTGATCGTAATACCTCTGATCATGCTGGCTGGTCTTGTTTTCCTGCCGATCGAACGTGATCTGCTGATTGCCTGTATCATTCCTGCTTGTGCGCCTACAGCTGCTGCTACAGCGCTATTTGCTACACGCTACCGTCAGAACGTACTGCTGGCAACGCATACGATCGCAATCACTACAATTCTCTCTATCATTTCGATGCCGCTGATGATTCTGATATCGGATGCTGCGCTTCTTGCAATCGGTCGCTAGATCATGGCTTTTGCCAGTATTAACAAACTGGAAAAAGTCGGTTGCATTTTATTGATCGTTCAGATATAATGGTCGAGCGGTCAAGGAATAACTGATTCGCAGTTCAATAACGAGGTGTAGCGCAGTTGGCTAGCGCGCCTGCTTTGGGAGCAGGATGTCGGGGGTTCGAGTCCCTTCACCTCGACCATAAGAGACCTGGAACATTTTAGTTCCAGGTTTTTTTCTTTTTAACAAAAATGTTTATAAATACTATTGACCACCAATGTTGACACGACTATAATGTTGCATATCAAACAGTTCGCCATACAACAATCTTTAGATAAGTGTTGTTTTATTGCAGTAAATTTGGAGGAAAATAAATGTCTGATAAGCCAATGGGAGCAGAGCTGAGATCTCTTCATAATATGATCAAGAGATTCGTTTATAATACGATCAATGAAAAATATGGAGATAAGCTACAGGGTACGAATGGTTTTATCATCAGCTGGTTGGCTGAACATCAGCAAGATGAGGTTTACCAGAAGGATGTGGAGAAGGCTTTTGCCATTACACGTTCAACTGCTTCGAAGATGATATCACTGATGGAGGAGAGAGGTCTTGTAATTCGTCAGGAGGCTGAGCATGATGCCAGACTTAAGAGAATCAGTTTGACACCGGAAGCTCTTAAGCTCTTCCAGGCAATAACAGATGATATCAATCATATTGAGAAGTCTCTTATCCAAGGTCTTTCACATCAGGATCAGGAACATATGCTAAAATATCTTGGAATTATGAAGAGTAATGTTGAACGTCTATCAGCAGAAAAATTCGATTTCGGAGGAAATGATAAATGATCAGAAGGCTGATGCATAGTATCAGGGAATATAGAGTTCAAACGATCAAGACACCTGTATTAGTTGTACTTGAGGTCATCATGGAGGTTCTGATTCCGCTCTTGATGGCTCAGCTGATCGATCGCGGTATTGATGCAGGCGAGATGACTGTGGTCTATAAATATGGCGGTGCATTATTGGCTTTTGCCTTGGTTTCTTTGACCTTCGGTGCTTTGGCAGGGAAATATGCAGCTGAGGCATCTGCTGGATTCGCAGCCAATCTGCGCAGGGATATTTTCAAAAATGTCCAGAGCTTTTCATTTGCCAATATTGATAAATTTTCGTCTTCGAGCATTATAACCAGACTCACAACTGATATCACTAATGTTCAGAATGCTTTTCAAATGGTGATCAGAATGGCTGTGCGCAGTCCGTTTATGCTGGTATTCGCGTTGGTTGCTGCCTTCAGTATTGATCATAAACTGTCAATGATTTTTCTGGCGCTGCTGCCGATCATGGGTGTTGGCCTGTTTCTGGTCATCAAATTCGCATTTCCTGTTTTCATGCGTGTTTTCAAAAAATATGACAAAATGAATCAGAGAGTTCAAGAGAACTTGCACGGTATCAGGGTTGTAAAATCATTTGTCAGAGAGAAATATGAGTCTGAACGCTTCGAGGAGATTTCGAAGGATATACATGATGATTTCGTAAAAGCTGAGAGGACTGTGGCTTTCAATATGCCTCTGATTCAGTTTTGTGTGTTTGCGTCGATGCTGCTTCTAAGCTGGTTTGGTGCCAGGGCGATCGTTGCCAGCGGCAATAATGCAGCGCTAGGTCTTAGTACAGGTGAGCTGATGAGCCTGATTACCTATACTATGCAGATTCTGATGAGTTTGATGATGTTGTCGATGGTCATGGTTATGCTGACAATTTCAAAAGCTTCTGCTGAGCGTATAGTCGAAGTGCTGGATGAAGAGAGTGATCTCAAAAACGGCGATGATCCGATCATGGAAGTTCCTGACGGTAGTATTGAATTCAAAAATGTATGTTTCAGTTATTCTAAGGATGCTGCCAAGCTCTGCCTTGACAATATTAATCTGAAGATAAATTCTGGTGAAACAATTGGTATTATTGGTGTTACCGGTTCAGCTAAGAGTACGCTGATTCAGTTGATACCACGCCTCTATGACGCTACTTGCGGATCAGTAATGGTAGGCGGTATCGATGTCAAAGAATATGATCTGCAGTCGTTGCGTGATCAGGTTGCTGTGGTTTTACAGAAGAATATTCTCTTCTCCGGTACGATCAGAGATAATCTGCGTTGGGGTGACAGAGATGCGACTGATGAACAGCTCGAACATGTCTGCAAATTGGCTCAGGCTGATAAATTCATAAATGCTTATCCTGAAGGATATGATACCTGGATAGAGCAGGGAGGATCAAATGTATCTGGAGGACAGAAGCAGAGACTCTGTATTGCCAGAGCCCTGCTCAAACATCCGAAAATACTAATTCTCGATGATTCTACCAGTGCAGTCGATACTGCCACCGATAGCAGGATCAGAGAGGCTCTACGCAGCGAAATGCCAAATACAACCAAGCTGATAATAGCTCAGAGGATTGCTTCTGTGCAGGATGCGGACAGGATAATTATAATGGATGATGGTCATATAAGTAATTTCGGTACACATGAAGAATTGTTGAAATCGAGCTCGATCTACCGAGAGGTATTCGAGTCGCAGCAGAAGGGAGGTCTGGGAGCATGAGCAGACCAGCAAAAGCTGTCCCCGGTAATATCCCGCAAAGTACTAAGCTTAATCCCAAGACGATCTTGCGTCTGCTGTCATATTTCAAGAAGCATACATTTCTGCTGATAATTGTAGCTGTCTGTATAGTTATAAATGCGATGACGGCCGCTATCTCGGCTCTCTTTATGCAGACTCTGATCGATGATCATATTGTGCCTCTTCTGATGTCATCAGCTCCTGAATTCTCTGGACTGTTGACTGCCATTATCAGAATGGCGGCTATTTTGTCAGTTGGTGTACTTGCAGGCCTAATCTACAATTTCATGATGGTAAAAATAGCTCAGGGTATACTCAAGCGAATTCGCGACAGTTTATTTGAGCATATGCAGAAACTGCCGATCAGTTATTTTGATTCACATACTCATGGTGATTTGATGAGTCACTTCACCAATGATATTGATACCTTACGCCAGATGATTGCCCAGAGTCTACCCCATGTTTTCTCGTCAATCATCTCTATAATTTCAGTTCTGGTATCAATGCTTTATCTTAGTTTTTGGCTAACACTTATCGTGCTTGGCTTCGTATTCATAGTGCTTAGAATAGTTAAAAAAATAGCTGGCAGAAGCAGCAATTATTTTATTCGTCAGCAACGTTCGCTCGGTGAAGTCAATGGTTATATCGAGGAAATGGTTAATGGCTTGAAGGTTATAAAAGTTTTCAGTTATGAAGATCAGGCAGAAGCCGGATTTGAAGTGAAAAATGAAGAGTTGCAGGATAATGCGACTAAGGCCAATACTTTTGCCAATATACTTATGCCTATAATGGGTAATCTCGGCTATATTCTCTATGTATTGCTGGCTATTCTCGGCGGTATCATGGTTATCGCCGGTTTGACAAACTATAGTTTGACCGGAGTAGATGTTGTTTCATTAGGTATGATAGCTTCGTTTTTGACG
>JAAYFZ010000064.1 GCA_012727965.1 Clostridiaceae bacterium | reverse complement strand
TTGTATCACTATGAAGAAGTAGGAATTCTTACTCCTAAGTCAGTTGATAAGTTTACGGGCTATCGCAGCTACGATGCTTCTCAGTTGGTGACTGTCTTCACACCAACATCTTTTAATTAAGAATGGAGGCTTTTCACACATGAGTGAAATAACTATAAAAGAAATTGAACCTATCCTGGTCGCATCGATCCGCAAGACTTTTGCCAAAGTGGCATTTGATGAAAATCTTGAAGAAATGTGGCCTCGTGTAAATGACTGCATTGACATAAATAGAGTAAAGCGAACTATTCCCTGCCTCATGCTATACCATTCCGGATGGTGGAATCTGGCAGATCTGAAGCTTGAGTACAATGAACACAACCTTGATGTTGAAGTAGCTGAACCAATTACAGTGCCCTTCGAAGGCAATGACGAATTAAGTGTTTATAAACTGGCAAAAGTCGAGAAAATGGCATGTATTATTCATAAAGGCTCATTCGCTTCGATGAGCAAAACATTCGATAAAATATTTGAATGGATGAAGAAAAATAGTTACGTTGCCAATGGTCCAATCAGAGAGATCTATCACAAGGGCGACTGGGCTACTGATGATCCTGATGAGTATGTTTCAGAAATACAGGTGCCTATCCGGTAGAAGCCATCTACTTAATTGTCTTCTTATACTCAATAAGACTAAAAATATCTTCGAACATCTCAGTGGAGTTCAGGTCAAATACAAGTGGGAAATACTTAAGCTTATTTCCCATTTGTTTTGATTCTGATATCTTTTGATTGACTTCATTACTCAATGTCATACCTAATATATTCGCACGGAATTTATCCTGAAAATAGATTGTCACCTTGAAGAAGCCATCCCAAACTGATAGCCAAAATACAGTAGTCTCCTTCTTACCGCCACGAGCACCAGTCCAGCGGTACACGCCTTTTGCCAGCCATGTATTCCCATCGGTGTAGTAACGCCATTCCAATTGAACGTCATGTTCAGGCAGCTCATTTATGAACATAACATAGGCATCATTCGCGTCGCCAAGCGCGTTAGCGATAACGGCATCAGTCGGTTGAATATCAGGATTTCTAAGCATTTTTGTTACCTCCGGATTTTTAGTGTCTTACTTGTCATTACTCCCTCAATTCAAGATCAACTCTACATGAAGTTGGCTGCCAATTTATATTTGCTTTTCTCGCCTGGCTACATAAGTCTCTAACATTAAGCAAATACTCCTTACCATCTTTAATAAAGCGAGTACCACATTGTCTGAATTCAAAACGAACCCTTTTAGCCATACATTGCTCTCGAAGAGATAGAACCCAATCATAATTAAGCGGTCTGGCATATTTATCTGACTCTCCACCAACAATAACAGCCTCAACACCGTCGAGATAATTATCGATAAATATTTCTTCTATAAGCGGCTGGCAGATCACATTTCTATGCTTAATCGGAAAGCTCGCAAATAATTGAAGTCTATGGTCAGCCATTGCTTGATTCTCAACTGTGCAGCCAACAGTAACATTATCGTATCCATTATCCCAGTCTTCAGGTATACACTCTTGGAATCTATCGATTCTCTTAGTAAGAAAAATGAAGTTCAAGTCAGAACGTTCTGCTATCATCTTCCAGCATTCATCTCGCCATTGATCGGCTTCATCGATAAAAAAGTCGCTGGAGAAACACAAATAAACTTTCTGTCCTGACTTGATCTTATATTCACCATTTCTATTTTTTGCGACAGGCGCGTAAAAATCGTCTGTTTTAGTAATAACGTTGGTATCTATTAGTTTTCTTGCATCACCCTTATGAATATAGCAATGCTTACAGCCCTCGCTATATTTATGACAGCCACGCCATGGATTCCACATCGCCATATTCTCACCACCGTTTTTATGTTTAGATCAAACTTATTGTAATATCATTGTGCAGAAAAAGTATATACAAAGCACAAAGAAAGTCGCCGCAGAAACGTATAAGAAAATTATCTATATTAACTCAGATTAATAGAAATCATAACAGATCATTCAAGCAAATGATCTTGCTGCCTTTATTCTCATAATATTTTAGCATTTCGCCGATTTTCCTTTTGTCATAACTCGTAATGCAATCCGATAGAACACTTACACCATAATCTGATTTACATAAATTGTAACAGGTTGATTTTACACAAGCTACAGCATCTGCTCCTGCAATGTAGAAATCACATATTTCATTTTTACTAATAAAGTCTGCAAACTCTTCACTGCTTAGTGCGTTGGCTTTATATTTTGTGAAGACATTTTTTGATACCATTTTTAAGTCTGAAGCTAATTCAGCCCCGAATGTATTGGGTTTGAAAGTCCTCGTACCGTCAGATAAGTTTTCATGCCTTATATAAACAACATGAATACTATTTTTAACCGCCCAGTCAATAGCTTCATTGATGTTGCCGATAACATCCTTGTAATTCTTAGTTATGTCATTTTGGATATCTATTATAACTAAGGCCTTCCTCATTTCTCTTACCCTTCCTTTTTGCAGATTGGATGTCGGATTACAGTCTTCCATTTCTCCGGAGCAACCTTTCTTGCATCAGACATATAGATTTCATGATGAAGTCTGCTGTCACTAAAATCATTACTATAACCCCTATCATCAAGATATTTATCCATTATTTCAATGGTCGCCGGTTCATCATCAAAGGGGCCATAATGCATAATCTGTACACACAAGCCTTCTTCTACCTTCAGGAATTCTGCCTTGGAACAATCCATTTCCTTCATTACAGATGCTGTTTCCACAGCCCATTTAAAATCTTTCCCTGTAATGAAATCCGGAAGTCTGATAACTGAGATCCAGTTGAATTTTGCCTTATTACTGTAATCACATCCCACAACTCCATCCTGCCACCAGAACCCTTCCAGCGGCGGAACCACGTACTTAAAGAAGCCTTCAATTTTATAATCCGACTTGTAACTCATTTTCAAAGTGTATGCTACAGCATATAAAACACCTGCTGCCTGCTGATAATCGCCGCCTTCTTCATTAGGATTTCCCTTCCCTCTGAAAGCAATATAATTAACCTTTGGAACAGTCACTATTTCCGGCTTATTCTTAGGCATGTAAAAGCCCTTGTATTCCTTCTTAAAATCAAACGCCATTTCTCTTACCCCACAATCTTCTTATGCGCCTTCATTTTTTTCATAGCCCAGTCGTAATGACTGCTTGTAGCACTGATAAAATAGCTTCCAATGTTACTTCCGCCTACCCAAGGATAGAATGCCTTTGTGAACAACTCTTCATCAGAGAAAGTATTAATCGCAACCATAACTCTACTATGAGAATCCACAAACAGCTCCAAAGCTTCCTTCTCAGAAACATCCTGACATCTGCTAAAGAAAACCATATTCATATCACCATAAGTTTTCCAGTTATAGTCCTCCATCAAAAACGGTCTGTCTTTTCCATCCTCACGATTCTTGATCCACTCAAGCAGCAAAAGATGCCATTCGTTTAGATGCATTAAAACATCCCTGAGATTCTTATCTCTACGCCAGTGCGCTTCTTTTTTCTTTACATCATCAGAAAAATCATAAATAGTATCTTTTTCTGCAGCTGTTCTGACCTCAATCATTGTCATCAGCTTTTTATAATTCGTATTTGCAGCTGAAATCAGCTCCTGTCTATTCTTTGGTCTTGGCATAACAAATCCTCTCCTATGTTTTAATCAATTCTGCTCATATCTTTTTGCAATATCGGAAGTGATACGATAAAGCTCTTCTCTGATATATTCAGGCTCGAGCACAGTAACCTTATCCCTACAAGACAGAATCCATGTCAGCAAGCTCTCATCATTAGAATACTCATATTCAAACAATAAGCTTCCATCAGGCTGCACAGTGAACGAATCAACACCAAACTCTTCTATCAAGTGCCATTTCATGGATGAATCAAAAACAGCTTTCGCCATTATCTTGCCTGGAAAAACCTTCTCATTTGATAAGTCCGGCATTGGCACCTCACGTCCCTGTCTAAATGAAGCTTCTTGAACAATTTTGTCCATGCGATTCAGCTTGAACATTCGAAAATCTTCTCTCAGTAAACAAAATCCATAAATATACCAGCTGGACCATTTGAAAATCAAATAATACGGTTCCACTTCTCTTTCGCTATCACCACTTGGTGCATAGTACTTAAACTTAACAGTTTTCCTAAGCTCAATAGCAT
>JAAYFZ010000063.1 GCA_012727965.1 Clostridiaceae bacterium | reverse complement strand
TGTTCTGGTCGTGACGAGAACATGCATGCCGAGTGCTCTGGCGATTGGTGCGACTGCCCGGCCGATACGTCCGAAGCCGATGAGGCCAAGAGTCTTGCCAGATAGCTCGATCAGGGGGTGGAGTCGGTAGCTGAAGTCGATACTGTTTGTCCAGTCACCTTGGTGGACGCTGCGGGAGTGGTCGCCGATCTGGTGACAGAGCTCTAGCAGCAGACCGATCGTGAATTGGGCGACTGCAGCTGTACTGTATGCGGGGATATTCGTCACGGTGATACCGGCTTCTGTGGCGGCTGCGATATCGATGACATTGTAGCCAGTCGCGAGTACGCCGATATATTTGAGGGTAGGACAAGCCTCAATGATCGTGCGGTCGATCACAGTTTTGTTAGTGAGGATTGATTCGGCATTGCCGATGCGTTTGATGGTCTGATCGGGATTGGTACGTTCGTAGACCGTGATTTCACCAAGTTCCTCAAAAGAGTGCCAGCTGAGATCGCCGGGGTTTAACGTATATCCGTCCAGTACGATGATCTTCATATTGAATCTCCCACTCATTTATTCAGGCAATTTGTATTATAGCAGTGTTGCCGGAGGATGTCTGTTAAACAGTGGAACTAACTAGGATTTTAGTTTACAATGATAGACAAATCTACCTGATTAAGTTGTATCAATGAGCGCTTGCTAACCGACTGATTATTGCGGCACCTGCAACCGCGACAACCATCTCTTATCGAAAGCGAGGAATATATTCATGAGTGAAAAACCAGCTTATCTAGATCCGAATCTTGGTGTCAAAGAAAGGGCAGCCGATCTTGTTTCGAGAATGACTCTCGAAGAGAAGGCTTCACAGCTGCGTTATTATGCTGGTGCTGTCGAGCATCTGGGTGTACCTGCGTATAATTGGTGGAATGAGGCACTCCATGGAGTTGCCAGAGCCGGAACATCTACGGTTTTCCCACAGGCAATTGCGATGGCGTCTATTTTTGATGACGAGTATCTGAGAGAAATTGCTGACATCATTTCGACCGAGGCCAGAGCCAAGTACAATGCTTATTCCTCTGAAGAGGATCGTGACATTTACAAGGGCCTGACGATGTGGTCGCCTAATATCAACATTTTCCGTGACCCGCGCTGGGGCCGTGGCCATGAGACTTATGGCGAGGATCCCTATCTGACCACAAAACTGGGCGTGGCTTTTGTCCGTGGTTTGCAGGGTGATGGCAAGCATCTTAAGACTGCAGCTTGTGCCAAGCATTATGCCGTTCACAGCGGACCGGAGGGTCTGCGTCATGAGTTCGATGCGATCGCCAGCAAGAAGGATATGTTTGAGACCTATTTGCCGGCTTTTGAAGCTTTGGTGCGTGAGGCTGATGTCGAGGCTGTCATGGGTGCCTACAACAGAACAAATGGCGAGCCCTGCTGCGGCAGTCCTACTCTGTTGCGAGACATCCTACGCGATATGTGGGAGTTTGACGGACATGTAGTATCTGATTGCTGGGCAATTAGAGACTTCCACGAAAAACATATGGTTACCAAAAATGCTGTTGAATCAGTAGCTCTGGCTATCGAAAGCGGCTGTGATCTCAACTGTGGTAATGCATATGACCAATTACTGGATGCTGTCCGCCAAGGATTGATTTCCGAAGAACAGATCACGTTGTCGGCTGAGCGTCTGATGGCTACAAGAATCAAGCTTGGCCTCTTCGATGAAGATTGCGAATACAATAATATCGGTTATGAGTTAAATGACTGCGCTGCTCATAAGGCGAAGAATCTGGAAACATCGCGCAAGGCAATGGTACTGCTGAAAAATGACGGCATGCTGCCTCTCGACCGCTCGGCTCTCAAGTCGATCGCCGTAATCGGCCCGACTGCGGATAGCAAGGTCGTTCTATATGGTAATTACAATGGTACTGCATCACGCTATATCACGATTCTCGACGGCATCCAGGATGCCGCCGGTGATGATATCCGCGTTCTCTATTCTGAGGGCAGTCATCTCTACAAAGACCGTGTCGAGCCGCTGGCCGAGCCAGATGATCGCATTTCCGAGGCAATTATCACAGCCAAGCATGCAGATGTTGTTGTGCTCTGTATCGGACTTGATTCGACCATTGAAGGCGAGGAAGGCGACACCGGTAATGCCTATGCGGCCGGTGATAAACTCGATCTTAGCATTCCAGCTTGTCAGCAGAGAATGATCGAGGCTGTTGCCGCTGTTGGCAAACCAACTGTTGTAATTCTGACAGCAGGCAGTGCCATGGATCTGCGCTTTTCCGACAAGAATTTCAATGCCATTATCAATGCCTGGTATCCAGGCAGCCAGGGCGGCCGCGCAGTCGCGGACATCCTCTTCGGTGAGGTATCACCAAGCGGCAAGCTGCCTGTTACTTTCTATAATGATGTTAAGGATCTGCCTGAGTTTACTGATTATGCTATGAAGGGCAGAACCTACAGATATATTGAGACATCTAGTCTCTACCCCTTCGGTTATGGACTTACTTATGGCTCAGTCGAGCTCAGCGATCTTGTTATGACAGCGGCCGCTTCTGCTGATCAGGGCGCCAAACTGAGTGTTAAGATCGACAACAAGAGTGATGTCGCTATCGAAGAGGTAGTTCAGTGTTATATCAAAGATCTCGAGAGTACTCTGGCTGTTAAGAATCATAATCTCTGTGCTTTCAAGCGTGTTGCGCTGGCCGCCGGTGAGAGTAAAACTGTCGAGCTTGAGATCGCACCGCTGGCTTTTACCGTTGTGGATGAAGAAGGCAAGAGAAAAATAGATAGTTCGAGCTTCCGCGTCTTCGTTGGCATTTCACAGCCGGATGACCGCAGTGTCGAGCTGACTGGTATCAAGCCGTTGCAGGCCGATATCAAGCTAGGTTAAATCAAATTACTCATCGCTCTTTTTAAGGGCTGTTGAACGTGCAATAGCTGCAGCAGACCGTGAAGTCTGCTGCAGCTATTATTTTTGAGGAGGCAATATGATTAGAAATACAATTAAGATCTGGGAACCTGGTGAATATGAATATGAACTGTCCTTCGGATTCGAGCCGACAGTCGATGGCTATCTGCATGATGAAGCTTCTGACAATCTGCGGCCCTGTCTGTTGGTCGTGCCTGGCGGTGCCTATAGATTCGTATCGCCTTCCGAGGCTGAGCCGGTGGCACGTGTTTTCTATGAGCTCGGTTATAATGTTTTTGTCCTGACATATACGACCGATGTCACGATGACGGTGCCGCTGCTTCTGCGCCCGCTGCAGGATATATCACGTGCAATGCGTCTGCTGCGCCGCCGCTCAAATGAATTTAGCATCGATGCAGGCAAGATCGCGATTTGTGGTTTCTCCGCCGGCGGTCACCTTAGTGCCAGCCTGGCCGTTCATCATGCTGATGTCACAGATGATAATCCAGCTTATGCCGGTATTTCGAACAGGCCGGATGCGGCTATATTGTCTTACCCTGTGATTACAACTGGCCCATATACTCATGTTGACTCCGCCAGTGCTCTGACCGGAGCGCCAGTCGACCGACAGACTAATAAGCTTGACCTGGAGCAGTCAACAGATGAGCAGCGCCGTTGGCTTGAATATATGTCACTTGAGAAGCAGGTAACGAATAAGACACCACCATGTTTCGTCTGGCATACCGCACCGGATGTTGATGTTCCGGTCGAAAATGCCTATTCTTTTGCCAGTGCCTGTCATGCTCAGGGAATAAACTGCGCTCTGCATATTTTCTCAAAAGGACCTCATGGCATGTCCGTGGCCAATGATGTCTGGGCTAATATCGAGTACACAGATACATATTCTGTTGCGCAGCATGTAGCTATGGCTGAAGCGGTAAGAGACGGTAGACTCAGCGTCATGCCTGAAATACAGGGCTTTTTAGACATGACTATGATGAGCAGGCAAGATCGGAAAGAACTGCAGGTTTTCACAAATCAGGC
>JAAYFZ010000062.1 GCA_012727965.1 Clostridiaceae bacterium | reverse complement strand
CTGCCTAAGTTATCGAATACACTTAATGTATATGCACGTAAGTATAACGCTAACCTGATGGATCAGAGCATCTCTTCTCTGGCCAGCCGGATCAAGGAGATGCAGAGTCGTTTGCTTGACAAGGAACAGACCTTCTACAATAAATATTCTGCGATGGAGTCTTATCTGACCAAGATGCAGTCACAGTCCAGCTGGCTGTCACAGCAGACAATGGGCATGTAAACAGGTATAGTTTAGACCATCAGCAGAAAGGATGTAGCTTAAATTATGATGTACACCAATAATGGTTATAATCAGTATAGAGAACAGAGTGTCCTGACAGCCGGACCGGGTGAACTGGTGTTAATGCTCTATGATGGTTGTCTGAAGCAGGTTAGACTTGCTAGACTGGCAATCAATGAGAATATGGCCGCGGAACGCAACAGCGCACTGCAGAAGGCGCAGGAAATAGTAAGTGAGCTGATCAATACGCTTGATTTTGACTTCGAACTCTCGGATTCACTTTATGCTCTTTATGATTATTTTCTAAATGAATTGATTACGGCCAATGTGGAGAATAGTACGACTAGATTGGATAGTATCGAATCACTGCTGGTTGAACTTAGAGATACCTGGGAACAGATGGTTAAGCAGCAGAAGAGCGGCAGCGGCAGCGCGGCAAGTCTCTAGGCTCGACTTTTGCCGTTGTATCGGTAGGGAGGGGCAGTATGAATACAGATATGCATAAGCAGCTTGTTCTGCTGCAGCAGCTGATCGACCAGATCAATATAAGGCTGGATAAGATGCTCACTCTTACTGATGCGATGAGTGAAGCGCTTGATCTTGATGAGACTGATAAGTTTTCCGAACTTCTGGAGAAGCGTCAGGAACTGATGGACAGCATCGATGATCTTAATCGTCAGGTCCGCAAGACCAGGATAGCAATGGATCTTGATCTCGAAAAAAATATGCCTGATCAGCTCGAATCAGTTCTGACCAAGAGACAGCAGCTGCTATCGGATATACAGCAGAAGGATACAGTCAATCGCGAGGCAGCTCTCTTAAGAAGTGAACAATACAAAACTGTGCTGCGTGAGGTAAAAAATCAGCGTATGGTACAGACTTATGAGAAGGACAGCATAGGCAGCGGCAGTATCTTTTTAGATACCAAGGGCTGACCTAAGATAACTTAGCTTATTATTTTATGAAAGGGGGAGAATGATCATGGCAAGAATCGATGCAGTTACCAGTGTTGGTGCTGATACCGCTATACAGCCGGCTGCTGAGCGTAACCGCAAGGGTTCACAGCAAAATGAGGTGTTCTCCCGGCAGGTCAAGGAACACAGTCAGGAGTCCTGGCAAGAGTACATGAGCGAGCTCCAGGGCAAGATATTCGATCAGGGCAGCAGGCTCGGAGAGCGCATGGATCTGAGCGAACTGTTTAAGTATCGTACTCTGATCACTGAATTTTTCCATGAGACTGTGGACAACGGTTTTTCCTTCGACAGTGAGAGCTCTTTTAATGCCAGAAACAGAAACAAGGTTTTCTCAACAGTGAAAACTGTCAATG
Organism: Clostridiaceae bacterium; assembly: GCA_012727965.1. Taxonomy (GTDB): domain Bacteria; phylum Bacillota; class Clostridia; order Saccharofermentanales; family UBA5734; genus JAAYFZ01. The sequence continues at coordinate 3,770 of JAAYFZ010000062.1, read as the reverse complement.
AAGAAATAAATGAGATTGCCAAACAGCTGGTCAGCGAGCAGCAGGATCAGCTTGATGTGCTTGAACGTATAGATTCCATACGAGGTATGATTCTTGATATGTTTTTGTGAGCCGTCAGGTGGTAATGAACAGGCCATTATGAGATAATGCGAGGGCTGAAATATGAACTATTTTAGCTTAAGCATTTCTTTTTAAGTTTATAGTAAAGTTATTGCAATAGTTCAACGATATATTAATATGACCATGATGCCAAAAATGGTGAAGAATTATAAATGGGGGCAAAAACATGAAAACAGTTTTGATCGTAGATGATGCCGCTTTTATGCGGGTTACCATCAAGAACATGCTAGAGAAGAATGGCTATACCGTGATCGGAGAGGCCGAGAACGGCAAGGTAGCTGTGGTGAAGTTTAACGAGCTGAAACCGGATATCGTTACACTTGATATAACCATGCCGGAGATGGATGGCCTGGCAGCTCTCAAGGCAATCATGCAGATCAATGGCGATGCCAAGATCGTCATGATGACAGCCATGGGTCAGCAGGGCATGGTCAAGGAAGCCGTAATGTCCGGAGCCAAGGGCTTCATTGTTAAACCTTTCAAGGAAGAAACCGTAATCGCCGCTCTGGCTAAACTGTAAGCAGGTGTAATCATGGCAAATATGAACGTAGATCCATTATTGGAGGCTTTTCTCTATGAGAGTAACAGTCTGCTTGAGAAGGCAGAGCTTATTCTGGTAGACTGTGAAGCCAGACGTCAATTCGATGATGAAGCAATCAATGAGATATTCCGCGTAATGCATACCATCAAGGGCTCTTCGGCTATGATGGAATATGGCATGCTGTCCAAGACAGCACATAAGGTGGAGGATCTCTTTTACTTCATCCGAGACAAGGATCCTGAGATAGATTTTTTAAGACTTAGCGATATAGTACTGGCAGTGCTCGATACCATGAAGGCCGAGATTCATAGAATTGAGGACGGCGAAGAGGCCTCGATGGAGGCCAGTGATACAGTCGAGCAGATCGAGGAATATCTAAGAGAGCTGCAGAGCAGTGAAGCAGGCGCCCCTGCTGACTTGGCTGCCGCTGCTGCATCCAAGAATAATTCTCCTAAACTGTCAGCTTCTGCTGATGTTAATAGTAATGATGCTGAGCCTGTATTTAGTAATACTCCAGCGCAGGTCAGTCATGCTCGTGGTATCCCTGATACTGAGGACAGCGTCGCTGAAAATGCTCTTGATTATGACTATCAGGTCTGGATGAACTTCGACGAGAACTGCCAGATGGAGAATCTCAGGGCTTTTACCGCTGTGACCAGACTCGAAGAGGTAGCGAGGATACTCAATCAGGAACCGGCTGATCTTGATGCCGACGAAATTGCTACACCGTTTGTCCATGATCATGGCTTCACGGTCTGGCTGGATACCAGAATGGCACCTAATGAACTGGCGCAGTATCTGGAATCAAATGTTATTTATATCAAGAATATCGAGATTTTTGAGCCGGTCGAACGCGCTGTAGTTGTAGATCTAGAGCCAGAAGAACAAGCTCCTGCCAGGAAACTGACAGCGGCTGAGCGTGATTTGATGCCTGAGGAAGATCTCGACGAGAAGGCGAAGAAAATACTTGCAGGTGCAGATGCCGTCAAGGCTGCCGACACCAGTGCCACTGATCAGAAGGTCGCTGGTACACGCAGTTTGGCTAAACAGAATTTTATCAGTGTAAATGTCAGCAAGCTTGATACCCTGATGAATATGGTCGGCGAGCTGGTCATATCCGAGATGATGGTCATAAACCATCCTGAGATCGCCAAGTTTACTGAGAATATCAAGGGTTTTGAGAAGGCAACCAATCAGCTTAAGAAGATTACTTCTGAGCTGCAGGATATCGTTATGTCGATCCGCATGGTGCCGATTGCCGGCACTTTCCAAAGTATGCAGCGTCTCGTTCGTGATATGAGCAGGAAGCTTGATAAGCAGGTAATACTCAAAATTATCGGCGAAGAGACTGAGGTCGATAAGAATGTTATCGATTCGATTTCCGATCCTCTGATGCATCTTATCCGCAATTCGCTGGACCATGGTCTGGAAAACGCGGAAGACAGAGTACAGGCCGGCAAACCTGAGGTTGGTACGATCTTCCTGGAAGCCCGTACAGAGGGCGGAGATGTCTGGCTGACAGTCCGTGATGACGGCCGCGGTATGAACCGTGAAAATATAATCGCGAAGGCAAGAACCAATGGTCTGATAGAGGGTGACGGCAAAGATCTCAGCGACCGCGAGGTCTGGAGCTTCGTTCTCAAACCCGGTTTTTCGACCAAGGAAGAAGTTACTGAGTACTCAGGACGTGGTGTCGGTATGGATGTTGTCACCAAAAATCTTGAGAAGATCGGCGGCAAGCTAACGATCGACAGCGCTCCAGGAGAAGGTACTGCCTTCCAGATCAAGATTCCTCTGACACTGGCAATTATCGACGGTATGGAAATTACCGTCAGCGATAAACGTTATACGATTCCGATCACTCTGATTCGCGAAGCTTTCCGCGTTCGTGATGAGAAACTGATCGTCGATTCGGACGGCAATGAGCTGATTATGATCCGCGGCAAGAGTCATGAGATCATCAGGCTTCATAAGACTTTTGATATCAAGGCTGCAGTGACTGACCTGAAGGCTGGCATACTTCTGGTGGTCGAGCATGAGAGCAGATCTGTTTGTGTTTTCGCCGATCAATTGGTGGGTGAACATCAGGTAGTCGTTAAACCGGTTCCTATATACCTCGGTCATATCGAGGGTGTTACCGGCTGTACGATTCTGGGCGACGGCACTATTAGTCTGATACTTGATATAAATGGTCTGGTTGAACGTCAGCGCAGCAGAGAAGGAGGTTTGTAATCATGCAGGAAGACAGAAGCATGGAGAGACTCTTGGATGAGGACAGCATGCAGGGCAAATATCTCACCTTCGACCTGGGTGAAGAAACCTATGGCATCGAGATAAGATATGTAACCGAGATCATCGGTATGCAGTCGATCACTGAGGTGCCTGATATGCCTTCATATCTGCGCGGTATCATAAATCTGCGCGGCAGGATCATACCTGTACTTGACATGCGCGCCCGTTTCAAGAAGCCCCTTCAGGAATACCATGACAGGACCTGTATTGTAGTAGTCGATATCAGGGAGGTTTCAGTCGGTCTGATCGTCGATCAGGTAGCTGAAGTCATCAATATCGAAGACAATAATATCGATCTGCCGCCTGACGGCAGAACAGGTTTCAGCAATCGCTTCATCAGTGGTATCGGCAAGGTTGGCGATGAAATCAAACTGATTATAGATACTGATCGTATTCTGACCAGAGAAGAGTACGGCACCCTGCTGGATAATTGATCAGCGATTGGAATAATCAAGCATATAATCCATTATTCAGGGAATAACATATATAAAAACGACTGCCATGCTGCGGACTGACTGCAAGAACGGTCAAAGCATGACGACTATTAATAATATTCACTGTACGGAAAAGAGTTGTTTTCATAAGAACTGCGAAAAGAATTTAGGAGGACATATGCAATGTCGCGTCTAAAAAATCTGATTAAGTTCAAGAGCATCAAATCCAGACTGATGACCATGATCGCTCTTCTTGTAGCGCTGGCATGTCTCAGTCTTACTGCTGTCAGTTATCTGATGGCCAGAGACGCCATGATCAAACAAATCGATGAATCCATGTCGTCTCAGACCATGCAGACCAGAAGAATTATTGAAGAGCGAGT
>JAAYFZ010000009.1 GCA_012727965.1 Clostridiaceae bacterium | reverse complement strand
GAATGATCGCGCCTTCGCATGGCCCTGTTTGGTATGATCCTGATATCATCTTACGTCGTTATGAACGCTGGACTGGTGATGCTGTCAAAAATCTTGTAGCGATTCCTTATGTCAGCATGCATGACAGCACAAAGGTCATGGTAGAGCGACTAACGGTCAAGCTTTCCGAGCAAGGTTTATCGGTCGTCTGCAGAAATCTTGGCGCTGAACCAGATTCGCTATCACTTGAAACAGGTCATTTCATCACCGATCTGGTTGATGCAGCTGCCGTTGTTATGGCTACACCGACTGTAATAGGCGGACCTCATCCCAATATTGCCTATGCGGCAATAGTTGCTAATGCAATGAGGCCGAAGACTAAATTTTACGGAATGATCGGCTCATATGGATGGGGCAGCAGGGCTGCGGAAACACTCGAAACATTAACATCAAATCTAAAGGCAGAGCGTCTGGAGCCTATTATGGTAAAAGGCTTGCCTCGTGAAGATGATCTGGCACGAATCGATGAATTCGCTTTGCTTCTAGCTGAGAAGATCAAGGCCATACCTGATTTAGTTAAGACCTGATAAATCAGCGATCGTATCTAGATTAACAAAGCCTCGCTGCCTGTTGGCAGCGGGGCTTTTTCCATGGTGCTAAAACTAATTTTCAAGCAGGAGAATACTAAAACATTCTTTGTTGTTCCTCATAGGGTTCATCCAGGTCAGGCTTATCAGTATTATCATTGCTTCTTTCAGCATGTAATAAGGTACTTTCAAGTGGTAGTCTGTTGTTTTCGCCTGTTAGCAGTGCCAGCAGCTTAACATAGGTAGATCCCGGTTGATTTTTCCATTGACGGCAGACTCTTGAGGCTAGCTGTTTATCGGGTAATATCAGTTTCAAATCGATGATCTCATGGACGCCGTCATGCTGACTCAAGTATACGATGTAATGGCCATTGGCATCAGGTGCATATTCAGCTCTGATATCATGTTCTCTACGTATATCCTTGCGCTTGCTTGAAGTCGCTTGTAATAAATATGTTTTAACATGGAGTGGTATTTTATGATCGAGAGTTTTCAGTATTTGTTCTCCCTGAGCTGAGATATCACAGCGCTCAAGCGGTTTGCCGGCAGCATCTGTCTCTGGTTCATCTTTGCGCACTGCAGTCAGCAGCAAATGGTCACGCTGCAGCTCGCCAAAAGCCTGAATCATGGTGAAATAGTCCATGTATAGAGTTTCGAGAGCCAAATTGGTTAGCTGATTACTGGTTATGGATGGTATTTGCTTAACAATTTTCAGTAGAATTAGTTTACTGATGGCCAGATTGCTGTTCACTGATATTCTCCCCGCTTGCAGTTTTCCTATATTGTCCGTTTATAGTAAATGTTCATATTTGATATCCTCAACTCTGTGCTCATATGAGACCTGATGATATACTGTTAAAGAATAATAGCATATTTGCTATTATAATGCCTGCATCAAATCAGTAAAAGAGCTTATGTCAACAGGAGAGCAATTATGTCCTTTTATGAAAATCTATCAAGAGTATATGAGTATGTATTTCCTGTTCAGAAGCCTGCTTTGGATTTGCTGCATCAACTTGCCGGCTTTAAAACCGCCAGAATACTCGATATTGCCTGCGGTACAGGAGGTCATGCTGGCTCGCTGGCAGCGTCTGGTCATAATGTGTATGCCTGTGATCTTGACCGTGCAATGGCAGCTCGAGCGGGCGCAAGACCTGGTGTCAAGGCTTTTGCCGCGGATATGAGAACTCTTGCTTCTACGCCTGAGCTGGCTGATATATCAGGAAGTTTTGATTTAATTTATTGTATTGGCAATTCGCTGGTTCATCTTAGTGATGAGAATGAAATAGCAGAAGCACTGGCTGAAATGAGTTATCTGTTGCGACCTGGTGGAAAACTTCTGATTCAAATCATCAATTATCACAGAATTATGCTTGGTCATCTTCCGGGATTGCCGACAATTAAAAATGTTGATGCCGGAATAGAATTTGAGCGTCATTATAACTATCCGCAAGCTGATGATGGCATAATTTTTAGAACTATTCTGAGAACCGGAATCGGTTCTGCTGACTATCAAGAATCAGAAGGGCAGGTCAGGCTGCTGCCGCTTCAGCCGGATAGACTCTTAGAAATTCTTACCACAGTTGGTTTATCTGATATAAGAGTCTTTGGCAGATTCTCCGGCGATGCTTTTGAACCAGAATCCAGCGTACCATTTATAGCTATCGCTGCTAAAACAGACAATAAGCAACAAAACAACTAATTTTGCATAAGCCTTGAGCTATTGCAGACAACTACCAGGTACTACAATTTAGTTAAGAGAATATCTTGATGATATTGGTATGAATCGTGAGGCTTAAGAAGCCTGGATAAAACAAAACAAGCAATGCATAGGAGATAAAATATGAGCAAAATACTAGTTACAGGCGGTGCCGGCTATATTGGCAGCCACACTTGTGTTGAACTTCTGAATGAGGGTCATGAACTTGTTGTAGTTGATAATCTTGTAAATAGCAGTGTCGAATCGCTGAAAAGAGTAAGAGAAATTACCGGCCGGGATTTTGAGTTTATTAAACTCGATGTCTGTGATAAAAATGCGCTGAATGTTGTTTTCGACAATTATGAGATTGATGCAGTCATCCATTTTGCCGGTCTCAAAGCGGTTGGTGAATCAGTAGCGATGCCGCTTGCGTATTATCGCAATAATCTCGATAGTACTCTAACATTATGTGAGGTCATGGCGGCACATAATGTTTACCGTCTGGTTTTCAGTTCTTCGGCAACTGTATATGGCATGCCTGACACTGTTCCCATAACAGAGGAATTCCCGCTGTCTTGTACTAATCCATATGGCTGGACTAAACTAATGAATGAGCAGATATTGCGCGATGTGGCAGCTGCTGATCCTGCCTGGTCGATAGTTCTTCTGAGATATTTCAATCCGATCGGTGCACATGAATCTGGAATGATCGGTGAAGATCCACAGGGTATTCCCAATAATCTCATGCCTTATATCGCTCAGGTAGCTGTCGGACGCCGTTCGGAGCTGCATGTTTTTGGCAATGACTATTCAACTCATGATGGTACAGGTGTCAGAGATTATATTCATGTAGTCGACCTGGCATCAGGTCATTGTCGTGCAATCGATTATACCGAGAGTAATCAGGGTGTTGAAGCTATTAATCTTGGTACTGGTCAAGGCTACAGTGTACTGGAGATAGTCCGCGCTTTTGAAGAGGCCAGCGGCCGCAGTGTGCCCTATGCAATTGATCCCAGAAGACCAGGTGATATTGCTGTTTGTTATGCAGATCCGGCAAAAGCCGCAGAAATACTTGGCTGGACGGCCAAACATGATCTGGCAACAATGTGTGCAGATACCTGGCGCTGGCAGAGCTTAAATCCTCAAGGATATAGTGATTAATTGCGAGCTCTTCCTATGAGCTCGAACTGTAAAGAAAACCTGACGAGGGGGCATATTGTTTGCCTCCTCGTTTTGTAAGTGATATCATTAAAACACTTGTGCATATATGCGCATAAGAACGATAAATTAGAGATGTATGGAGATTAACGGGTGTGAAAAGCAACCGCAAAAATAGAATTAAACAATCAAAAGAACCCGAAATATGGCAGCCTATTCCTCCTAAACAAGCAAGCAGAGGTAATGGGAGAAAACCAGCTGGAAAGAGACCAGGCTCTGGCCCCAGGAATCAGCAGACGGGTGGCAAGAACCGCCGTCGTCCTGGTTTTAGAGCACGTTGGAAGAAACTTACACGCAAACAGAAGACTATCAGAATACTGATTGCTGTCGGAATTGTTTTGGCTATTGTTTTTTTGACTGGCTGGATGATCTGGAAATCTATGATGACCAATATCAATTTGATAGATCCAGAAACTGAGACAGTTCCGGAAGAATACAATATTCCCACAGAGAATCTTGTTCATCCAGTGCCTGAGGTAAAAGGCGTAACCAATATATTATTGTTGGGTATCGACTCGCGCAGCAGGGAGAGCTTGAATGAACGCTCAGATGCGATGATGATTCTGACGATTAATGAGGAAAATGGCAAAATCAAATTGATATCATTGCAAAGAGATATGCTCGTTTATTTACCCGGCAAAGATAAACCTCAG
>JAAYFZ010000061.1 GCA_012727965.1 Clostridiaceae bacterium | reverse complement strand
GTTGGGTTCCTACGGTTTTGGTAGAAAATGTTCAGCAAAAACTAAACGAAGAATTTATGGTGGCTGTAGATGTCAGACAGGCAGTCAGAGATGAAGAGCATCCGATACTCTTGAAAAACCCCAAGCCTGTCAAGGCATATGAGGTCATCGTAGAGATGTTCAGTGCACCTTCTGTAAAAGATATAGATCCAGCACCTCTTCTTGCTCCGTTTTTCTTCTTTTTCTTCGGCATGATGCTAAGTGATGTTGGCTATGGTCTATTGCTTTCTGGTCTTTGTGCTCTTCTGATTTGGAAGGTAAAAGCTGTAGGCGAACTCGGACGTATGGCCAGGATGCTTTTTATCAGCGGAATAGGCTCGATTCTCTGGGGCTTCATGTTTGGTGGCTTCTTCGGTAATATGCTGACCACGCTTAGCGATGGCCGTATAAATATGCCGGCACTCTGGTTTGATCCGATGTCTGATCCGACCAGGCTGATGATCTGGAGTATGATCTTCGGTGTTGTACATCTATTCGTTGGTATGGGCGCCAGGATCTATATTCTGGCCAGAGCAGGTATGTTAAAGGATGGCCTGCTTGATGTTGCCCCCTGGTTCCTGATTATTACCGGCCTTGGATTTATGCTGGGCAGCATAGGTGGAAGTCTTGGCATGTATCTGGCAATCGCCGGTGCCGCAGTTCTCTTGCTTTTTGGCGGCAGAGATGCCAAAAATCCGATCATGAGAATATTGAAGGGTCTTGTATCTATCTATAATATAACCAGTTATTTCAGCGATATCCTGTCCTACACACGTATACTGGCGCTGGTTCTGGCCACAAGTGTTATTGCCATGGTCGTAAATCTACTTGGCTTCTTGCTTGGACCTACACCTGTTGGTATTATCGTCTTCATCATTGTAGCTCTGCTCGGTCATACGCTTAATCTGGCTTTGTCAGCATTGTCAGCCTATGTTCATACCAGCCGTCTGCAATATGTTGAGTTCTTCAGCAAGTTCTATGAAGGTGGAGGAAGACTCTGGAAGCCGCTAAAAAGAAAAACCAAATATGTGCAGCTGACAGAAAATGAAAGTGTTATCAATAATTAAAAAATATATACATATTATCGGGAGGAACAAATCATGAATGAAATTATTGCTTTGATGGGTCCAGTACTCACAATGCTAGCCGGTGCGCTAGCAGCTCTTCTGCCTGGAATAGGTTCAGCACGTGCTGTTGGCCGAGTTGGTGAAGTCGCAAGCGGCGTGCTGACTGAAGATCCAAGCAAATTCGGTAAACTACTGATCCTGCAGGCACTTCCTGGCACACAGGGCATTTACGGCCTGCTGACATGGTTTATGGTCATGCTGAGCTCAGGTATGCTCGGCGGCAATATGGACATCACCTGGCAGCGTGGTCTGGCTTTTCTGATGGCAGCTCTGCCAATCGCGATCGTCGGCTACTACTCAGCTGTTTATCAGGGCCGTGTATCTGAAGCTGGTGTAGCTCTTGTTGCCAAACGTCCAGAAGAACAGTCAAAAGCAATGGTTATGGCCGCTATGGTCGAGACATACGCTATCCTGGCTCTGCTTGCTTCAGTACTGTCTATCCTCAATATCTGATAGGCTGATCTGAACAGGTCTACCGGACCGCTCAGCGGATCATCCGTCTGGGGGGAAGGTGAATCAGGCTTCTCTCAACTTAATGAGAGAAGACAGAGAAAGGAGCTATTTCTTTGGACGGTCTACAATTAATACAGGATCGGATCCTGGAACAGGCTCGCGAGAAGGCTGCGGAGATCACCGCAAAAGCCCAAGAGCAAAGTCAGGCTGTGATCGAACAGGCGCAGTCTGAACGTGATCGATACCTGGCTGAGTCTTCGGATAAAACCAAGGCACAGACAGAGGCTATGCTAAATCGAGCTGCAAGTCTGGCATCCATGGAGAAGAGAAAAAATAATCTGCAGCGCAGACAGCGTTTGATCGATCGTGTTATCGATCAGGCATTGTCAAAAGTCTGCAATATTCCAGCAGCTGAGAAGCTTGAGCTTTATAGTAGTTTGATTAATATGACGGGTGCAAGAGGTGGTATCATTACGCTATCATCAGTTGATCAGTCTATTGGTAATGAACTAATCAGCAAACTTGATGGTGATTTTTCGCTTGCTGACAAATCAGGCAGCTTCGCAGGCGGATTGATCCTTCGCCGTGATCGCATTGAGGATAACTTGACATTTGATCTGATCGTACGTAATCAGAGACCTCAGCTGTCAGCTGCAGCGGCACGCGCACTGCCTGAAAATGTTATTGCTGCCGATAAGGAGTAATGCTGTTTATGAGTTTAGAAAATACTGACAAAAGAACAGCAGTCGACCCGGATAACTACGGCTATGCTACAGGGCGCATCCGCGCACTGGAAGCCAGTCTGCTGTCTCCGTCAGACATGAGCAGGGTCTTCGAGGCTAGACAGCCTGAAGATATTTCTCGAGTGATCCAGGACAAGGGCTATGCTTCCGGTGATATAGAAGATGCTCTTAGGGCCAGACATTCTGAAACCTATGAGATAATGCAGCAGATAATTCCTGATACAGATTTTATCGAGGCTCTGTTGCTGTTCAATGACTGTCATAATCTCAAGGTGGTTATAAAGTATCTGTCAGCCTGGTGGACTGAGAATTCATCAGAAAATGAGAATAGTGCTGCACTACCTGAATCTGATCCGTCTCTAGCCTGGCACGGTCTTGAGAATATGCTGAGAACACCTTCTCTGGTTGAACCATCTAAGCTTTTTCGGGCTGTTCGTGACCGTAAACCGGAAATGATTCCTGATTGGCTTTATGAACTTGCCGGTAAGGGTGCAGAGGTATGGCTGAAAACTTATGATACCGGCAATGTCGATATGATAATTGACAGGGGCGCCTGGGAGCGTGCTTCAAGCATCGCCGGTTCTCTAGGCAACAGCTTCTTCATTGGCTATATGGCATTGAGGCAGAAGCTGCTCGGTCTTGAGATTCTGCTGCGCTGCAGAGCGCTTAGAACCGGAAAAGAATATCTGGCAAAAGCTATTCCCCCAGTTCCTACCGATATTAGGGAGAAGCTGCTAGAAGCATATGATCTTGAGTCTGATAAGATCACATCTATTATTGATGAACTTGGACTTAACAGATCATTTTCAGAACCTGAACAGACAAAAATACTTCAGGAATATGGAGAACCGGGAACGGCAGCAGCATACAACCGTATTGCTGACGAGGTTCTAGCAGATTGGCTTAAGAAGGCTTCCAACGTTTTACGTGGTCCTGAGGTACCAGTCGCTTATCTGCTGAGAAGAGAGCTCGAGATCAAAAATATCAGGATAGCCTTGACCTGTCTGCGTAACGGTGTCCCACCGGCACAGGCGAGAGAGTTGGCCAGACTGGCTATTTAAGGCTTAGCTGCAGGTCAAAAACAGGAGGTTTCAATAAATGTATAAAGTCGGCGTAATTGGTGACCGCGACAGTATAATTGGTTTTCGTGCCATTGGCATGTCAGTCTTTGATACTAGTGATGCTGTCCAGGCCGGTGAATACCTCAGACAGATGGTTCGAGAGAATTATGCTGTTGTATTTATAACAGAGAGCATGGCGGAAGGAAATTTGGAACTTATTCGTGAGCTGCGCAGCCAGAAGCTGCCTGCAGTCATCCCGATACCTTCCATAACCGGCAGTACAGGTCTCGGTATGAGACAGGTGCGAGAATCCGTTCGTAAGGCCGTTGGCATGGATCTTTTTGCAGATCCTAATGAAAAATAATATAGATAGTTATTATTAATTACTGGCTCTTAACGGCTGCCTAGCCGCAGCAGCCAGAAGCAGTTTGAGGAGTGAAAACATGAAAAGCACTATTGAGGGCAGAATCGTCAAGGTATCGGGCCCGCTCGTAATCGCCGAGGGTATGCGTGATGCCGAAATGTTTGACGTCGTTCGTGTTTCGGATAAGAAGCTGATCGGTGAGATCATCGAAATGCACGGTGATCGGGCATCTATACAGGTATATGAAGAAACCGCAGGTCTCGGACCAGGCGAAATAGTTATATCAGAGGGTGCTCCTCTGTCTGTTGAACTGGCTCCAGGCATGATGAGTCAGATTTTCGATGGTATTCAGAGACCGCTCGAGAGAATCAAGGAACTTGCCGGCAACAATATTGCCAGAGGTGTTTCCGTCGAATCTCTAAGTCGTGAGAAACTCTGGAATTTCCAGCCGACCTCAGTAACCGGCGACTATGTAGAGACTGGTGATGTGCTCGGTACAGTTCAGGAGACTGAGCTTGTACTGCATAAGATCATGGTCCCACACGGCGTGAGGGGGACTTTGACCAGGATCGAATCAGGTGATCATACGATCCTTGACACGATTGCGGTTGTAAAGGTAGATGACGGCAGCGAGAGAGAAATCAATATGCTGCAGAAATGGCCAGTCAGAAGAGGCCGTCCCTATATTGAGAAACTGGCACCGGATGAACCACTGCTAACAGGCCAGCGCAACATTGATACGATGTTTCCTCTGGTCATGGGTGGTACTGCAACTATTCCCGGTCCCTTCGGCAGTGGTAAGACGGTAGTTCAGCATCAGCTGGCAAAATGGTCAGCTGCTGATATCGTTGTCTATATCGGCTGCGGTGAACGCGGTAATGAGATGACCGATGTTCTGCGCGAATTCCCTGAACTGCTTGATGCAAAATCAGGCAAGTCACTGATGGAAAGAACGATTTTGATTGCCAATACCTCGGATATGCCGGTTGCTGCCCGTGAGGCTTCGATCTATACAGGCATAACAATTGCTGAGTACTTCCGTGATATGGGTTATTCAGTCGCTATCATGGCTGACTCAACTTCACGTTGGGCGGAAGCACTGCGCGAAATGTCCGGTCGACTTGAGGAAATGCCAGGTGAAGAAGGTTATCCTGCTTACCTGGGATCGAGACTTGCCAACTTCTACGAGAGAGCGGGCTGTGTCCGCTGCTATGGTCAGGACAAACGCATTGGCGTTCTCACTGCCATCGGAGCTGTTTCGCCGCCAGGTGGTGACCTCTCAGATCCGGTTGCCCAATCAACATTACGTATCGTAAAAGTTTTCTGGGGACTTGATTCCGCTCTTGCATATAAGCGCCACTTCCCGGCAATCAACTGGATGAACAGCTATTCGCTATATGCTGACAAGGTCGGCCAGTGGATGGACAGAAATGTTGCACCGGAATGGAGTCGTTTGCGTGGAGATGCACTGAAGTTGCTTCAGGATGAAGCCGAGCTCGAAGAGATCGTCAGACTGGTAGGTCAGGACGCACTTTCCTTCTCTGATAGATTGAAGCTGGAAGCAGCACGCTCACTGCGTGAGGATTTCCTGCAGCAGGACTCATTTGATGATGTAGATACCTATTGTTCACTTAATAAGCAGTATAGAATGCTGTCGATTATCCTGAAATTCTATTATGAGGGCGTGGCCGCTCTTGATAACAATGCCTCCTATAATGAGCTGACAAAAATACCGGCTCGCTATGAGATCAGCAGATTGAAATTCCTGCCGGAGGATCAGGTCGAAGCTAAGTTTGAGCAGATCAGCAGAGATCTGGTTGATCAGATAAATGCAGTCATGCCTCAGGGGGTGTAAATAATGGCTAAGGAATATCGTACTATAGAAGAAGTCGCAGGTCCGCTGATGCTTGTTCAGCAGGTCGTCGATGTCAAATATGATGAGCTGGGCGAGATCGAGCTGCCAAGTGGCGAGATCAGACGCTGTAAGGTTCTGGAAGTGAACGGAACGGACGCACTGGTACAGTTGTTCGAGAGTTCACTAGGTATAAATGTTGAGAAGAGCAAGGTTCGTTTCCTGGGAAAAGGTCTCGAATTGGCCGTTTCGCCTGATGTTTTGGGTCGTGTTTTCGACGGTATGGGCCATCCGATAGATGGCGGACCCGAGATCATACCGACAAGGATGCTGGATATCAATGGACAGCCTATGAATCCGGCTGCTCGTGACTACCCGAATGAATTTATTCAGACTGGTGTCTCAGCAATCGACGGTCTTAATACCCTCGTCAGAGGACAGAAGCTGCCGATTTTTACCGGTTCAGGACTGCCGCACGCACAGCTTGCTGCGCAGATAGCCAGACAGGCTAAGGTCCGCGACGGTTCGGGCAAATTCGCTGTTGTTTTTGCTGCAATGGGTATTACGTTCGAAGAAGCTGACTATTTCGTTAGCGATTTCCGCCGCACTGGTGCGATCGACCGTACAGTTATGTTCATGAACCTGGCAAATGACCCGGCCATCGAGCGTATATCTACTCCTCGTATGGCTCTTACAGCCGCTGAATATCTTGCTTTTGAGCTTGATATGCATGTTCTGGTCATCATGACAGATATTACTTATTATGCTGAAGCACTGCGTGAAGTTTCCGCAGCTCGAAAAGAAGTTCCAGGTCGTCGTGGGTATCCAGGATATCTCTATACTGACCTTGCGACGATGTATGAGAGAGCAGGACGTCAAGAAGGAAAAGATGGTTCGATTACGCTTGTACCGATCCTGACAATGCCTGATGATGATAAAACACACCCGATTCCTGACCTTACCGGTTATATCACAGAGGGTCAGATAGTTCTCTCACGTGAACTCTATAGAAAAGGTATCAGACCGCCAATCGATGTTATGCCATCATTGTCACGTCTGAAGGACAAAGGTATAGGCGAAGGCAAGACAAGGGCTGACCATGCCAATACCATGAACCAGCTTTTCGCAGCCTATTCCAGAGGCAAGGATGCCAAAGAACTTCAGGTCATACTCGGTGAAGATGCTCTTTCTGAGGTTGATAGAATTTATGCGGCTTTTGCTGATGCTTTTGAGAGCGAGTATATATCACAGGGCTTCGAGACCGATCGAACGATCGTCGAGACACTGACGACTGGTTGGAAACTGCTGTCGATGCTCCCGCGTACAGAGCTTAAGCGCGTTAAGGATGTATTTATAGATCAGTATTATGGGAAGGACTGAACAAGATGGCAAACCGTCAAGTCAATCCAAACCGCATGGAGCTGATGAGGCTTAAGAAACAGCTTGTAACAGCCAGACGCGGTCACAAAATGCTCAAGGATAAGCGCGATGAATTAATGCGGCAATTTCTTGAGATCGTTAAGGCTAACAAAGCTTTGCGAACAAGGATGGAAATGCTGCTCGCTTCTGCCAATCGGGAGATGGTAATGGCGAGGGCTGTAATTGATCCGGCAATTCTTGAATCGGCGCTTATGTCAGGCCGTGAGAGCCTGTCGCTGGATATTGATACCATGAATATCATGAGTGTTAAGGTGCCTGTTTTTTCTGCAGGCTTCGAGATGAGCGGCCTGAGGGAAACATTACCATATGGTATGGCCTCAACAGGCGGCGAACTTGATCAGGCTGTTATCGCTCTGAAGCAGGCTCTGCCGATCATGATTGAACTGGCTGAGTCTGAGAAGACAGCTCAGCTGCTTGCGGATGAGATCGAAAAAACCAGAAGACGCGTTAACTCGCTTGAATATGTCATGATACCTGAACTGCAGACTGCCATTCGTTCCATTACGATGAAAATGGATGAGAATGAACGCGGCAATCTAACAAGATTGATGAAGGTAAAAGACATGATCGTCAATCAGGCGATCGAGAAGGCTCGTGCCAGGGATGCAGCAGCGTCTGTACCGGAATAATCAATAAGTAATAACATAAATTAGTGCTGTCTGCAGAATATTTGTCTGCAGGCAGCGCTTTTGCATTTTTGCTGAAGACTTGACAGTTGCAAAAAGGCTGGATATAATATGCGCAGCACTTTATTACTTTATCGCTTTACCAAGGTGAAGTGCAAGGGCGAAGCGGAGGGCAAAATGGGACAATGGCAATTTCACACACCAGAAGGTGTAATTGATTACTTACCTGAGGAATGTGCGGTCAAGAGAAGCCTTGAGAGCAAACTAAGAGCTTACTTCTTAACTAGAGGCTATGATGAGATCGAAACTCCGGGCATCGAGTTTTACGATGTCTATGCCGGTTCCGAAGTGTTTACACCTCAAGAGACTCTGTTTAAATTTTGTGATCATAAGGGCAGAATTCTCTGTCTGCGCTATGACGGCACTGTACCTGCTGCGAGATTAGCGGCAACTGTCTGTCGCGATGCAGAACCACCACTGCGTTTTTCTTATCTAGGGAATATGTACCGATTCAATGAGTCAGGCGGTGGCAGACAGCGTGAATTCACACAGGGTGGTCTGGAATTACTTGGTCTTGATAGCCCAGATGCGGATGGTGAGATCATAGCCGCTGCGATTGGTTCTGCTCAGTCGCTTGGTATACGCGATATACAGGTTTCGATCGGTCAGGTCAGCTTCTTCAAAGGGCTAGTCGAAGAATGGCAGCTAAGCCAAGAAGATGCCGAAAATCTTCAGCTTAAGATAGATACCAGACAAACGGTAGCTCTGGATGAACTGATCAGACGACTCGGTTTGAGCGAGAATGATCGAGCAGTTCTTGAAATCATGACCTCACATGACGGCAATATTGATGTGATCGATAAGCTTAAACGGCTTGTTGACTATCCTGGCTGTATCGAAGCTTTGAATAATCTGCAGGCAGTTCTAAATGTTCTGGATGATTATGATTTGATGTCATATATATCAATTGATCTTGGCATGCTCCAAAGCATAAATTACTATACTGGCATTATTTTCAAAGGCTTCACCTATGGTCTAGGCTTCCCTTTGTTTAGTGGCGGACGTTATGACGGAGCTGTAGCAGCATTCGGTCGGGATCTGGCAGCTACAGGCTTCTCGATCGGCATTAACTTCGTAATGTCAGCACTACGCAGGCAAGGATCAAGTGAGACAAAATTACAGCCGGCAGTCCGGTTGGTCTATGAACAGGATATGAGGAAAAAGGCGCTGGCGGTTAGTAATGAATGGCGGCAGCGCGGTCTGAGAGTGATTTGTCAGAGCAAACAGGACAGTGCACTCGATAAGGTCGATCTGACAGCTTATGCCGGTGGCATAGAAGAGATTTTAGCAGCTGATGGATTAAGCAGCAGGCTGATAGCGTTTATGAGAGATGACGGTGATGTCCAATTTTTCACAATGGGGGTGAAGCATCAATGAATAAAACACTTACGATCGCTTTGTCCAAAGGACGTCTGGCAGATCAGGCAATAGAACTGCTGGAGAGGGCTGGCTATAACTGCGAAGCTGCCAAAGAGAAAACACGCAAGCTTATTTTGGAAGACCCACAGACTGGAATGCGTTTTATCATGGCCAAACCAGCCGATGTACCGACTTATGTTGAGTATGGAGCTGCTGATATTGGAGTAGTTGGTAAAGATACATTGCTTGAGGAAGGCAGACAGCTCTATGAGGTTATTGATCTTGGCTTCGGTGCCTGCCGTATGTGTGTCTGCGGACCCAATGAGCTGAAAGGGCGTCTCGATTCGATTGCCAACAAACGTATTGGTACGAAATATCCCAGGATAGCCCGGGAGTATTTTGAAATCAAAAAGCGTGAGAGTGTAGAAATCATTAAGCTGAATGGCTCAGTTGAACTTGCACCTTTGATTGGTCTTGCCGATATTATCGTAGACATTGTCGAGAGCGGCAGGACACTCGAAGAGAACGGTTTGACCGTCCTGGAAACCATAGCACCAATAAGTGCACGCATGGTGGTAAACAGAGTCAGTATGAAGATGAAGGCTGACAGCATCAATCCCCTTATACAGGCTGTTAAACGCCAGCTGCAGGAAGGATAACAATATGAACAAATTGCTTAGGATTTTACGCACTGATAGAAATGAACTTCAGGACATGGTTCGCAAGCTAGGTCTTAGGGGGAAAATGGATCTGCAGGCAGTAATCAGTTCTGTTGAGGAAATTCTTGCTGCAGTAAGAACCGACGGTGATCAAGCGGTTCTTGATTATACAGAGAAATTTGACAAGGTTCGTCTTGAAGCCAGGCAGATTCGAGTCAGTGAACGTGAGATCGGGGCAGCTCTTGACGGTCTTGATGTCGAACTGCTGACGATAATGAGACAGGCTGCTGAAAACATCAGAATATTCCATGAGGCACAGCTGCCGGAAGATATCAGACTTGAAACCGCAGGCGGCGGCTATACCCTGCTGCGGCATAGACCACTGGAAATAGCAGGAATATATGTACCTGGCGGCAGTGCTCCACTGCCGTCATCTGTTTTGATGAATGCCATACCGGCAAAAGCCGCCGGTGTACGCCGGCTTATCATGTGTACTCCTCCTGGACCAGATGGCAGTATTGAGCCGGTCATATTGGCAGCGGCTGCCATTGCTGGTGTAGATGAGATCTACAGGATAGGTGGCGCCCAGGCCGTGGCGGCAATGGCCTATGGTACGCAGACTGTCCCTCCTGTAGACAAGATCTGCGGCCCAGGCAATATCTATGTCAACACAGCCAAGAGACTCGTTTATGGACAATGTGATATAGACATGTTTGCAGGTCCGAGCGAGATTCTGGTGATTGCTGACAATAGTGCCGATCCGGCTTATGTCGCGGCTGATCTGCTATCACAAGCCGAACATGATCCTCTGGCTTCAAGTCTGTTGCTGACAACCAGCTCTGAACTGGCTGACAAGGTTGCAGAGATTATTGACATAAGTGTAAGCAAAATGCCCAGAAGAGAAATAATTGAAAAATCACTAAGCAATTACGGTGCTGCTCTGATAGTACCGGATCTTGATACTGCAGTTGATTTTGTCAATGAGCTTGCGCCTGAGCATCTTGAGCTCTGCCTCGAAGATCCTGAGCTCTGGTCGGAGAAAATTCGTAATGCAGGTGCGATCTTCTTGGGGAATTACAGTCCGGAACCACTTGGTGACTATTTTGCAGGCCCGAATCATGTTTTGCCTACAAGTGGAACTGCTCGTTTCTTCTCGCCGCTTAATACGAATGATTTTATCAAGAAGACCAGTGTCATAAACTATTCATATGATGATCTGGCTGCTTGCTGGCAGCAAGTGGCAACTTTTGCAGATGCAGAGCAACTGCCTGCACATGCTGATGCTATCAGAGTAAGATTCGGTAAAAACAAATATGGAGGATAAGTATAGATGGCAAATAGTGAGGTAGAAACAGCTGCTAATCAGAAAACTGCAGATACAGTTTCTTCTGCTGAACGTTTCTGGAATCGTAAAACAGCATCTCTGATACCGTATGTTCCAGGGGAGCAGCCGCGTGGACGTAAACTGATTAAGTTGAATACCAATGAGAATCCTTACCCGCCTGCACCTGAAGTCATAGAATCACTTAGCAAGTTTGACTATGATCGACTC
>JAAYFZ010000060.1 GCA_012727965.1 Clostridiaceae bacterium | reverse complement strand
TTCGCAAGGCAGCCGCAATAAATTTACCTGATCCTTCTGGTTCGTCGCCGCCGCTGAAGCCTCCTGGCAGCATAATGATCTGAGCTTTTGCTATTCTTCTCTCCATCTCAGCGATAGTTTCAGTGATTGCCTGATGTGATAGGTTCCGCACAACAAGAATATCAGTAGATGCACCCGCGTTTTCGAAGGCCTTCTGAGTATCGTACTCACAATTTGTGCCGGGGAAAACCGGTATGAATACCTTTGGTCTTGCCTTACTGCTATTCATAACATAAGGAGCACTTGTCTTAATTTCTGATTTGTTTTTAATTGCACTATAATTTTTCAGATAAGTATTCTCTGCAAGTCTGCTGTCAATTTCCGGTTTATTCTTAACGTCAGTCGGGAAGACTTTTTCCAGTTTATTCTGCCAGCCGGCGATAACAGTCTCCAGATCGACTCTCTGACCTCCGAAAACTATTTCTCGATCAGACATAGTCTGACCAATGAGCAGGGCACCATTTCGTCTTAGCAGATTCACACCTTCTATATCAGATACCGCAAGTAGTATAGATCCTGTACGTGGATCGAATACATCTCTAGCGGTAAGCGTTGTATCAAATTTGAAGCCCAGCTTCTCACCTAAACATTGTCTGGCAATGGCAACGGCAATTCCCCCGGCATCTACTGTGGAAGCTGCTTCTACCTGACCTTGCTGCTGCATTTTATAAATCAGTCCCAGCTTCTCCCGCCAATCACATATATCCGGCATGCCAAGATCATCTTTCTTAACATCCAACAGCCAGACGGATAGTCCTGTCTGAGGGAAAGTTGCTGAACATACATGCTGAGCTTTGCCTGTGGCAACGGCAAAAGAAACTAGAGTCGGTGGAACATGCAGGTCATTGAAGCTGCCTGACATGCTATCTTTTCCACCAATAGCAGGCGATGTGAAATCGAGCTGAGCCTGATAAGCACCAAGTAGAGCCATTAGTGGCTTGCCCCATTTGGTTTCATCTGTCAGTCGCTCGAAATATTCCTGAAAAGTCAGTCTGGCACTGAAAGGATCAGCACCCATGGCCGCAAGCCGGGAAATCGAATGTAGGACAGCATAATATGCCCCGTGAAAAGGACTTCTAGTGGACAAAACAGGATCAAATCCGTATGTCATGAAACTACAATTATCTGTCTGACCTTTCAAAACAGGTATAAGCGCTGCCATACCCTCTTCTGCAGTCAATTGATATCTTCCGCCAAATGGCATAAGTATAGTACCTGCACCGATCGTACTGTCGAACATCTCTACCAGGCCTTTTCTCGAACAATGAGTAAGACTGTTCATTCTATCTATGAGTGTTGATACGAATGAGTCAGTTGAATTGGACTGTTCTTCGTTTGAGAACAAAGTACTGGTATCATCAGCAGATTTAACTCTGATCGATATATGCTGCGGGGCCCCATTACTATCGATAAATTCTCGTGACAGGTCAACGATTTTTCTATTTCGCCATTTCATGATCATTCTTGGCTCTGCTGTTACTTCTGCAACTGGAACAGCCTCGAGGTTCTCGAGATCAGCCGCTGCGATGAAATCAGCAGCATCCTTGGCGTCAACAACAACGGCCATTCTCTCCTGAGATTCGGAGATAGCAAGTTCTGTGCCGTCAAGACCTTCATATTTTTTGGGAACCTTGTCAAGATCGATGATCAATCCAGGTGCGAGCTCGCCGATAGCAACTGAGACGCCTCCAGCTCCGAAGTCATTACAGCGCTTGATCATATGCGCGACCTCAGGATTTCTGAAAAGTCTCTGGATTTTTCTCTCAGTAGGCGGATTGCCCTTCTGAACCTCAGATCCACATGTAATCAGGGATTCCTCAGTATGTGCCTTAGAAGAACCTGTTGCGCCGCCGCAGCCATCCCTGCCGGTTCTGCCGCCGAGCAGAATTATCTGGTCACCAGCTGCCGGGACTTCTCTTCTAACCTGATCCGCAGGTGCTGCAGCAATAACAGCACCAATTTCCATTCTTTTTGCAATATAACCCGGATGATATATCTCATCTACCAAACCTGTTGCCAGACCAATCTGATTTCCATAAGAGCTATAGCCATGTGCTGCTGTTTTTGTCAGTTTTCGCTGTGGAAGCTTTCCTGGCAGAGTTTCAGAAACAGGTACTGTCGGATCACCGCTGCCTGTCACTCTCATGGCCTGATAAACATATGACCGTCCAGATAGCGGATCTCTGATCGCACCGCCCAGACAAGTAGCCGCACCACCAAATGGTTCGATCTCAGTAGGATGGTTATGAGTTTCATTTTTGAACATCACAAGATAATCTTGAGGCTTGCCATCGACCTCAATTTCTACTTTTATACTGCAGGCATTTATTTCCTCAGACTGATCAAGATCAGCCAGCTGGCCATTGTCACGAAGATGTTTCATAGCAATTGTCGCGAGATCCATCAGACATTCTGGTTTGTTTGCCAGTCTGTCTCCATAGATTTCTTCTCTTTTCTGCCTGTAATCAGCCAGAACACTCTGAATATGACGGCTGAGCTCATCATCATTTTCGAAGACGATATCATCTATCTCTGTTAAGAATGTAGTATGTCTGCAATGATCTGACCAATATGTATCAAGTACACGCAGCTCAGTCCAGCTGGGATCTCGCTGCTCTTGTTTAAAATATGTCCGTATAAATTTCAGATCCTCGAGTGACATAGCCAGGCCGGAGGTTCTGCGGAGTTTTTCCAGGGCATTGTCATCAGAGTCAGTCAGCCCGACAACATTCTCAATATCTTCTGGTGCTTCAAGCTCATCCTCAAGCGTTTCTGGCTTAATAAGAGAAGCCTCGCGCGATTCGACAGGATTAATCAGCCATTTTCTGATTTGTTCGAGTTGTTCTTCTGATATATCACCCTGAAAAGCGAAGATTCTGGCGGTCCTGCACAGAGGACGTTCACCACAAGTTACGATCTGGATGCACTGCGCAGCAGAATCAGCACGCTGATCATATTGTCCGGGCAATGCTTCTACTGCTATAACAGCATCTTCTGTACTTAAATCAATTTCTTCGACAAAAACATCGTCTACAGGTGCTTCAGCGAAAACCTGCGCAATTGATTTAGAAAAATCATCATCACTAATTCCAGATACATCATATCTGTTGAAAATCCGTACCGACTCCAGTCCGGTCAACCCAAGATTTTCTCTAAGATCTGCAGCAATTCCCTGAGCTTCAATATCAAAACCAGGACGTTTCACTACATAAACTCTTCTGACTTGGCTGTTTGCTTCCATTACTCTGCCATCCTTATTATTTATTGCGTCTTCACTATTCACAGCTGTATCCATAAGACGCTTTTCGCACTTTCCGATATATAGATCCCGCAGCCACAGGCCACGGGATCCAAAATTGTCCAAGGCTTATTGTTCAGCCAATTTCTGCAGCATCTCGGTGCTGCGCTTCAAGAATTTAGCCATATCCTCAGCAGTCAGTGAACCATGACCAAGTCTGGCCAGGTCATATACCTGACCTGCGATCTCTTCGGCTCTTGCCTTCTGTGCCGGCAGCTCATTAAGAGCATGAAGTCTGGATATCAGAGGATTGTCCTCATTGACAATTAGAGTCTGCTGCAGTGGGAACATGCTGTCAATATCCATAGCATCCTCGCCCTTTACCTGCATCTTCTCAAACTGCTTGCGCATTTCCTGAATTCTGCGGTTTTCCTCAGACTCCAGTATCATCGCCGGCAGCGATTCTTCTCCTAGGGATTGTACCTTGATCTCCAGTTTGTCGATTCCACTAACAGCGCGAAAGAGCGTTGAATAAGCTTCTGTTCGATCACTGTCACTGTCTTTTCCACCAAGCTCAGCATCAACTCTCTTGAATTTCTTGCCTTCGTTTTTGTACTCGATCATAGACATGAAATGATTATCGAGCTCATGGTCCATGATTACTACTTCCAGATCACGCTTTTTCGCCATCTGAATATATGTTACTTGCTGCTTCGCATCTGGAGTATAGTAGATTTCTTCACCTAGCTCAGATAGAGTTTTATACTTATCATCGACTGTTTTGAACAGCACGATATCCTTGACCCTATCATAGAACTTCTCATCACGAAGCATGCCGTATTTGACAAAAATTCCAATATCATGCCAATAGCTCTCATAATCCTCGCGTTGATCTTTGAACAGCTTATTAAGCTTCTCTGAAACCTTGCGGATTATATTACTGGAGAGCTTACCTACATACTCATCATTTTGCAAAAAACTTCTGGAAACATTGAGCGGAAGATCAGGACAGTCAATTGTACCCTTAAGCAGGAAAAGAAATTCAGGAATGATTTCTTTTATATTATCTGCTACAAAAACCTGATTGTAGTAGATCTTGATCCTGCCTTCGAGCGATTCATAAACATTATCAGTCTGCGGAAAATATAGTATTCCCTTGAGCTTAAAAGGATAGTCCATATTCAAATGTATCCAGAACAGGGGCTCACGGAAATCCTTGAATGTGGTTCGATAAAATTCCTTATATTCCTCATCTGTGCAATCAGAAGGCTTCTTGAGCCATAGAGGGGATACATTATTGACAGGCAGCTGCTCTTTTTCTTCCACCGGCTCTTCGCCATCAGCCTTTTTCTCCGCTTTTGCAGCGTCCTCCGCAGCTTTGCGTTCTGCAGACAGATCATGAAAATAAATCGGGTACGGCATGAAATTACAGTATTTGTCGAGTATACTTCTTATTTCAGAACTGTTCAGGAAGGATTTACCCTCTTCTGACAGTTTAAGAGTAATTTTCGAACCTCTCTGATCATGCTCAGACCCGGCCATGATGTATTCCATGCCATCATCGCTTTGCCAGCTTGCTGCCTCAGCGCCTTCCTGCCAGGAGAGCGTATCTATTCTGACTTGATCAGAGACCATGAAGGCTGAATAGAAACCAAGACCAAAATGGCCTATGATACCTGAATCTTCCGCAGCCTTATCCTTGTACTTTTCGACAAAATCCATAACACCGGAAAAAGCTATCTGGTTGATATATTTGCGAATTTCCTCAGTAGTCATGCCTATACCGTTATCAGTGATTATCAGCTCACCTGCATCGCTATCAAAATTGATATCGATCCGGAACACTTCATCTTCCGGCAGCTGCGCCTCACCCATTTCGGCCAATCTCTTAAGCTTGGATATGGCATCCGAAGCGTTTGAAACCAACTCTCTCAGAAATATGTCCCGATCCGAATATAACCATTTGCGAATAATCGGAAAAATATTCTCTGTACTGACTGAAACACGTCCACTTTCTTGATGCATTAAAATTCCTCCTTGTTTTAAACATTGTTATTTATTAACCTATGCAGCCTGTGCCTATGAACGAAATCACGAGCTATCAGAACTGCCAGGCTTTTGCCAATATATTATAACAATATGATGCTTCCAATTCTATTACCCGTTTGATATCCAAATTTTATTCAGGTCCTATTGCTCTGTATTGCCGGTGGCTGTCGATCCATTCAAGCATAATTGCATGGTATTCCTGATTTACTCTCATAAAAAGCTCATTATTTGCTGATGTCAGTGGTATATCATCAATTGAACTGATTGGCAGTAAATCGATCGGCGAACCTGACAGGAATGCAGCATCAATTGCTTCATTGGCTAGATCTTGAGCTGTTATCATTTCAACCACCATTTTTGCACCGGCACGTTCGATCGCCTGCATCACATACTTCCTGGTTACACCCAGAAGTATCCTGTTGTCAGGCGCAGATAAAACCTCATCCCCCCGGATGAAAAATAAATTCGACCTCGACCCCTCAGTCAGATATCCTTGTTTATCTGCCAACAGCAGCTCAAAAGGACTGCCAAAGATGCTTCTACGCGCAAATCCGTGTGCGACAGCAGCTTTATAATCCGGTTTGATTACCTTCACATTAGGCTTATCACGTTCCCAATCAATAATGAGTGTTGATACTCCCTGACCTAATTGTTCAAGATCAGGATAATAAGACGGAATCAAGTGGATAACTCTGATTTCCGGTGTAACAACGATCCTGAGATTGAGACCTTCTAGTTCGCTGCCTATGCTTAAGTGCCGCTCTAACAGCTGTTTACTCTCACTGAGCAAATCGCCCCTCAGCTCGAAGCTGCCGCCAATGGAACCTCTTAGTCTGTCCATATGATCATCCCAGAACAGAGGCGTATTATCAGCTATCCTGATAACTTCATAATACATCAGATGACCAACAGGCTTCCTAAGTTCTTCAGTAAGCTCAGAATTGAAATCATATATACGGCCATCAGCCATCAGCCAAGTGCCGGCCAGTGCGTCTATTATCGGATAAGGCATTTTATTCTCCTTGCATAACTATTACATTTCATACATCGTAAATTATAGCATGTCACGCCGGTACTTATGAAGCGAAATCAGACCTCTTACCAAGTCATGACGATGTTGTGTCTTATGGCATTAAGTATACTATATGGCTGGCTGTTTGGGCTTTGACATAATCAACAGGACAGCTGTATACTTTTAAGCATGAAATTGAGCAGTTAGCATAATAGCTATTGTTACACTATTAGTTTATAATTATTCACATCTACAATCATTTTATGCATTATTAGCGTATTTTATGCAGCTGCATATTATCAGGAGGTCAACTAAAATGGCAAAAGAAAAAATACTTCTGGCTTATTCAGGCGGACTTGATACATCCATTATCATCCCCTGGCTTCTCGAAAACTATGACTGCGAAGTCATCGCCATGGCTGGCGAGGTCGGCATCGATCTTGACCATGAAGCTCTTAGGGCAAAAGCTCTTAAGTGCGGCGCCACGAAATGCTATATCGAGGATATATCTGAGGAATTTATCACAGATTATATTTATCCCACCCTCAAGGCTGGAGCAGTCTATGAAGGCAAATACTTACTTGGTACATCTTTTGCCCGACCGATCATAGCTAAGAGGATGGTCGAAATAGCCCGCAAGGAAGGCTGTACCTCAATTGCTCACGGATGTACCGGAAAAGGTAATGACCAGGTGCGTTTCGAATTGACTATCAAGGCGCTGGCACCCGAAATGAAGATAATCGCTCCTTGGAGAATATGGGAAATTAAGTCGCGAGATGAAGAAATCGATTATGCAAATGAGCGCGGCATTCCTGTTCCAGTTACAAAAGAGAATAACTATTCCATGGATAAGAATCTCTGGCACTTAAGTCATGAAGGTATGGATCTCGAGGATCCTGCCAATGAACCTCAGTATGACAAGATTCTTGAAATGATGGTATCCCCTGAGAAGGCACCTGATCAGGCGGAGTATGTCGAACTTGATTTCGAAGCAGGCATACCGGCAAAAGTAAACGGCGAGGCGCTGGCACCAGTTGATATGCTGAAAAAGCTTAATGAGATAGCAGGCAGAAATGGTGTAGGCATCGCTGACATGGTAGAAAACCGTCTTGTTGGCATGAAATCAAGAGGTGTATATGAGACACCAGGCGGAACGATAATGTACGCGGCACATCGCGAGCTCGAACTGCTCTGTCTGGAAAGAGACACCATGCACTATAAGGATCTTGTGTCTCACAAATACGCTGAGCTGGTCTATTTCGGACAGTGGTTCCACCCTCTGCGCGAAGCACTTGATGCCTTCGTTAACGAAACACAGAAAACTGTTACAGGCAAGGTTAAGCTTAAACTTTACAAAGGCAATGTTCTTCCTGCCGGTACCACCTCTCCCTTCTCACTTTATGAGGAGGAGCTGTCAACCTTCGGAGAAGATGTTGTCTATGATCAGGCTGACGCCGGCGGTTTCATCAACTGCTTCGGTCTGCCGATGAAGGTCGTAGCCCAGATGAAAAAGCGCAACGGTCTGCTTGACTGATAATACCACAGAAAGGTCTGTTATCATGACTCCACAATACAAGCCAGAAACAACAGACAGCACAAGTGTAAAAAATGAACCGGCTCAGAGCGCTAAGCTCTGGGCTGGCCGTTTCAGCAAAGAAACCAATGCTGCTGTCAACGCCTATAATTCATCAATAGCCTTCGATGCACGAATGTACAAACAAGATATCCGAGGCAGCAGTGCCCATGCACGCATGTTGGCAGCACAAGGCATCATCAGCCTGGAAGATGCCAAACTGATAGTTGATGGACTCAATTCTATACTTCAGGACATAGAGAATGGCAAGCTTAGCTTCGATCCGCTTGCCGAGGATATACATATGTTCATCGAAGCTGAGCTGACAGCAAGAATCGGCGACGCTGGCAAAAGACTGCATACAGGACGCAGCCGTAATGATCAGGTGGCACTTGATCTGCGCATGTATCTGCTTGATACAGTATCTATCATAAGATCTGGCATGGTTGAGCTCTATTCGGTTCTGCTGGATATCTGCCGGGAAAATCTTGAAACGATTATGCCGGGCTATACTCATCTTCAGCGCGCCCAGCCAATTACGATGGCACATCATCTGATGGCATATGTCGAGATGCTTGCACGCGATATTGACAGATTAGATGACTGCAGCCGCAGAATGAATACAATGCCCCTTGGTTCAGGTGCTTTGGCAGGTACGACTTATGATCTTGATCGTCACGCTGTTGCTGCTGATCTAGGCTTCTCAGGAATTACAATGAACAGTCTTGATGGTGTTTCTGATAGAGACTATGCCATCGAGCTCACCAGTATGCTTGCGATCTTCATGATGCATCTTTCACGTCTTAGTGAAGAGATCATCCTCTGGTCAAGTCAGGAATTTGCTTTTGTCGATCTTGATGATGCTTACAGTACCGGCAGCAGTATTATGCCCCAGAAGAAGAATCCGGATATTGCCGAACTGACACGCGGAAAAACAGGCCGGGTCTACGGATCATTGATTACTCTTCTGACAGTAATGAAAGGTATCCCACTGGCTTACAATAAGGATATGCAAGAGGACAAGGAAGCTATATTCGATGCAGTCGATACTGTTCTCATGTGCCTTCCGGCTTTTACCGGTATGCTCTCTACCATGAAAATCAAGAAAGACCGCTGCCGTCAGGCAGCAGCCGGCGGATTTACGAACGCTACTGATCTTGCTGATTATCTGGTGAAAAAGGGTCTGCCGTTCCGCAGTGCTCATGAGGTTTCTGGTCGCATGGTTCGTTACTGTGTCGAGAAGAGCTGTTCTCTAGATGACCTAAGCTTAGAAGAGATGCTGACATTTTCCGGCCTGATCGAACAGGATATCTTTGAAGCTATAAGCCTTGACACCTGTGTGCGCCAGCGCCGCATTGTGGGCGCGCCGGCACCGGAAACAGTTGCCGCTGCAATCGAAGCCGCAGCTGCGCGTTTTGCCATCTGAAGCCGATTAGCAAATCATATTTAGTTTATATGCAAAGATTATAAGGTATGTTCAATCCAAGAGGTCATCAGACATTTCGTCATCAATAAATCCTTCGATAAAATCACTATCAAGGCTGGGATATGATTCCCGGCCTTTTTCATTTCCTGAGACATCGAAGCGACTCTCGATCATGATGATTCTCTTCTGCCATAATTGCTGCTCGACTTCAAGTCCAAGCTCGCGGTAAAGGGATAGCTTGCCATGACAAGCATCGAGATTCTCAGGATCAAGCTCAAGTGCTAAATCGAGACTGATCTGTGCTTCATCATACTCAGCCAGCTGTACAAGAGAATTGCCCTTGCCGGCTAGAGCAGGAACATGGTCAGGAATCAAACATATCGCCTGATCAAAAAGTTCTTCAGCCTCTTCATATTCACCAAAATAAAAAAGTATATTACCTTTTGCATACATCGCGTCAGCATAATCAGGAGTAGTTTCAAGCGCCCTCTCAGCCAGTTCAAGAGCTCTCTCGCTTTCACCCTCCTGCTGAAGCAGCAGAGCAAGAGCTGTCATAGCAGCTGTGTGATCAGGCGTAATCTCCAAAGCTCTCTCATAGAGCTCAATAGCCTCTGCCTCATCACCTTTGATATCAGCAATCGATGCTAAATGAAAATAGGCACCCGAGAAGCTGCCGTCAAGTTCCAGACATTTGCGGCACATTCGCGCTGCATCATCGATCCAGCCGCCATTCATGTAGAGATCAGCAAGTTCAAAGTATATATCAGCATCCTGATAATAACGGCTGATACTGTAGAAGTGCTCTATTGCCTCATTATCCTGGCCTGTCAATACCAAACATCTGCCTATACCACGCTGAGAATCGTATCGATACTGAGGGCTATCAACAGATGCTCTAAAATCACTCAGTGCCTGTTCATACTTCTCAAGTTGAAAATATATAAAAGCTCTGTTGATTCGGCAATCAGGCGAATCGGGGAATAATCTGCAGGCATCTTCAGCAAGTATAAGCGCCTCTTCTGGTTTATCCTCAGCCCATTTGCTCTGTGTGAGCAGGCAATACCCTGTATAGCTATCAGGGAACATGCTGACAAGATCACGCCCCGCTTCACTTGAGGCCGCAATATCACCATGATGTCTAAGCTTACGCGCCTTCATGATCAAGAACTGCTCTTTGTCAGAACAGATTTCAAGAGCTCTATCTATCAGACCAATTGCACTGGTCTTCTTACCCATTCCTTCATAGTTCATAACGGCTGAATCAACATATTCAATTTCATCACCGATGAAATCCCATTTCGTACACATTTCAATCCATTTCAAACTCAATTCTTCCAGAGCAGTCTGATCAGATTTTAGTTCAGCCACGATATGATCATGCAGGAATTGTGCCCAACTGATAATAGCTTCATTTTTTGTATGCTTCTTGAGATATTCAATGTCCGCTGCGATATCATCCCGACAGGTGCTATCTGGAATGACCATCTGAGAGCTAAGCATAACACGCATAACATGCGCACATTTTGCTGCGATTATTCGATCAGCACTATAAACACTCTCTTCTTCTATTTGTTCAGACAGATTATCCAATTCTTCTATAAGATCATCGATGTCATCTTCGCACTCAAAACCAGGATCAGTTTCATACTTGAGCCAGCTTGAAACTAATCTATAGGAGAAGTAGTCAGAGGCCTCATCATGAGCAAGCTTAAGCTTCTCTGCAGCAGCGTCCAGAGAGTATTCTCTTATGAGCTTCGCTGCTTCGATTATAAGCATAAGCCTGCTCCAGCAGTCACTCTCACTACCAGTATAGACTGGAAGCGGCAGTCCCCAAGCAAACACTGATTCTACATCAATGTCCTCTAGGAAAAACCTCATCATCTTGTTATTGTAAGTCAATTCATTCAAGCCTAATTCCTCATGCTGTGAATTGGTGCCGGTATTCTGCCGCCACGTTTGATAAATTCTGCAGGCGAAGCCTGATTAACAGACATGATCGGTGCTGAACCTAGCAGTCCACCATAAGACACAGTATCGCCGACATTTTTTCCCGGCACTGGTATTATACGTACGGCTGTAGTTTTATTGTTGAAAGTACCTATTGCCATTTCATCTGCAATAATACCTGAAATAATTTCTGCCGGGGTATCTCCTGGAATTGCCACCATATCTATTCCAACTGAACAAACACAAGTCATAGCCTCCAGTTTTTCCAAAGACAATGCGCCAGAGTTTACCGCCGCAATCATGCCCTCATCTTCACTTACAGGAATAAATGCGCCGCTTAATCCGCCGACGAATGATGAAGCCATAGTACCACCCTTCTTGACTGCGTCATTTAACATAGCCAGTGCAGCAGTAGTTCCCCAGGCACCACAGGTTTCGAGACCAAACTCTTCAAGTATTCTGGCTATGGAGTCACCTACGACCGGCGTAGGTGCCAGCGAAAGATCGATGATGCCAAACGGAACATCAAGCCTTCTTGAAGCCTCTCTAGCCACCAGCTGTCCTACTCTTGTGATCTTAAAAGCAGCCTTCTTGATAGTTTCGGCAACTACTCCAAGATTCTGGCCGCGTGCGCTCTCAAGGGCATGTTTAACAACACCTGGCCCGGAGACACCGACATTGATTACACATTCAGGCTCACCTGGTCCGAGGAAGGCGCCGGCCATGAAGGGATTATCCTCAGGAGCATTGGCAAATACTACCAGCTTGCAGCAGCCAAGAGCATCCCGGTCTGCTGTAAGTTCAGCAGTTTTGAGAATGATCTCGCCCATATCACGCACGGCATCCATATTGATACCAGTTCTGCTTGTAGCCAGATTGACTGAGGAGCAGACAAGCTCTGTAGTTGCCAGAGCTTCTGGTATAGATGCCAGCAGAGCACGATCACTGTTCGAGTAGCCCTTCTGCACGAGTGCAGAAAATCCGCCGATAAAATTAACGCCTACCTCAGCAGCAGCGCGGTCAAGAGCACGCGCATAGCAGGTATAATCATTCGTTTCACCAGAGGCCGCTACCAGCGAAATTGGTGTTACCGATATTCTCTTATGAATGATCGGTATTCCATACTCCCTGCTGATATCTTCACCAGTTTGTACGAGATGCTCCGCTTGTTTACATATTTTGTCGTATATTCGCTGACTAGTCTGTTTGCTGTCCGAGGTAGCACAGTCCATCAGTGAAATACCCATAGTTATGGTACGTACATCCAGGTGTTGCTCCTGAAACATGCGGATCGTCTCAAGTATTTCGAATTCATTGAACATATTTTACTAAGACCGTCCCCTTCATATACGATGCATGGCATCGAAAATATCTGCATGCTGTATTCTTATCGAGATTTCGAGTTCATTACCTAAGTGCTCAAGCTCATCAGCCAGAAGTTTTATATCAGAGCGCATGTCGGCCAGATCAACCAACATGATCATCGTGAATACATCCTGCAGAATAGTTTGAGAGATATCATTGATATTGACACCTTGTTCTGCCAATAGCTTAGAAACCGCTGCGATGATGCCGACACGGTCATGACCGACAACTGTTATGACAGCGGTCTTTTTTTTGTTTTGTTCACTCATAGTATCTCCTCACGATCAAATATTCTATTGCTGCACTGCACGGCGCAGTTTGTCTGACAAGTTAAGCATGATCAGTTACAAGCCTAAACCCAGGTCAGGTCATCTATTTTACAGCTAATCAGGCAAAATGGCTACTACTGTCTTGTTAGCCGATCTCATATGTATTCATCAGAAGTGCCAGCTCTGAATCAGGTCTGACGGTTCTTGCTTCGGCAAGCAGCTCATCTGCATCAATCAAAGGAAGAATATGGGTCAGCAAGAGTTTCTTAACACCATATCTGTCTGCAGCCTCAGCACATTCAGCAGCAGTCATATGCATCATGACTGATTTGCGATGCTTCTCAAGCATCCCTGCATCCATAATCGCCAGATCAGAATTCTGAAGCAGTGCTCCCATCGCAGCACAGGGCGTAGAATCTGCAGTAAAAGCAAACACAGCACCATTATGCTCTATTCTGAGACCGTAGGTCTCGACAGGATGCTCCATCCTGAAGGTCTCCAGATGGGCGCCGTAGAGGTTCATCGTCATACCATCCTTAAGCCGGCCGATGATCAGATTACCCTCACTTCTAAGGCTGTCAGCAGCTATTTCAGGAGTTTCCGGTGCAAATACAGGCAGAGCATCCCTCTTCATTCCATACTTGCCGGATAGATCTATAGCATACTTCAAAACATCAATATCACTGATATGATCATTATGCAGATGGGTCAGTATCAGTGCGTCAAGCTTCGTAATATCAATAATTTTGAACATATTGGACAAAACACCGCTGCCGCAGTCAATTAGTACATAATGGCCATCAATCTCCAGAAGATAGCCAGATGTCGCGCCGCCTGCAGCAGGGAAACCGCCAGAATTGCCAAGAATCGTTATCTTCATACAACAAACCTCCATTTCTGATTGTTTCTGTCAGCTTATTTTAACACATACTTATGCTGAAATTCAGTTTAACAGTTCGACAAAAATACTGCCTGTAATGACTATCTCAGAAGGCGTTATAATTCCATCCACAGCAATATCATGATCAGCACAGGGAACCAAATCAATCAATTGTCCCTCAAGGGCAGCACCCAGAGTCAGAGGATACTTCAAATCCTGCTCAGTTGATCTGGCGGCAAGATAAGAATCATAATATGCCTTGCCCCAGCCAAGCCGACCACCTTGTCTATCAAAAGCCAGACCAGGCAGCACGATCAAATCAGGTTCAACTGCAGAGTCAAGGTCTTCCGGCGGTTCCAAAACCCCAAAATGACCATTAACAAACCATGATCGCAACGAACGATCATTATCAGATGATATGGCCGGAGCCTCGATAAATATGATTTTACGCTCAGCTTCCGGACCTCTTCGACCGGATTTCAACATAAGGGGAAAAGACACATCCCATCCAGCCAGCTGCAGTTCCCGCCAGATAGAAGAAAAATCAGCTTCATGACGGAAGGCATTGTACAACCCTATACATGGTCTGCCTTCATTTTGATCAGTTGCAAAATGAGCATGATTAATCTTGACTAGACGCAGCAGCAATTTCGACATCGAGACAGACTGTTTCTTCACATCTTGCTCATTCAAACTCTCACGCCATACTGACATGCGTTTACGGAGAGCTTGCTTCCGCATGGCTATTTCATTTCTATCTATCATGTTGTCCATATCACTATTCCTGTTCCGGAAACATCATAGCCTCAATATAGAGCTCAGTAAATACAGGATCAGAAGAGAGCTCGAAATATTCAACTGAAGACGCAGCCACTACAGCTTCCTGGCGAAGCTCATCGTTCAGCATACAGGCAACCGCGCCCATACCTGATGTGTTTCCGACAGCCTTTGTCTTGTTTCTGGCCCCGCTAGGTAGTAAACCGATCGTATAGGCGTCATCCACATTAAGATAATAGCCGAAACCGCCTGCCAGTAATACTTCGTCCAACTCTTCCGGCTGAGTTCCTGTTTGTTTCAGTAGCCTCATAACACCTGCTGCCACTGCAGCTTTTGCATTCTGTAGTTCACGAATATCACGCTGAGACAAATAGATCTCACCATCAGGCCGGTCCAGCCAGAATATTTTCATCCCCTCAAGCTCTGAACATCTTGCTGATAGTTCTGCTGATAACTCTTCAGGCTCATCAGTCAGACGGCCAGTTTCATCTATTATGCCAGCCTGTAGCAGAGTAGCGACTGCTGAAACCAGACCAGATCCACATAGACCCTTGGCAGTGCTGCCGCCGATAACTGAATGTTTCAGACTACCATTTTCCAACCAAACCTTATCAATAGCTCCTGCGATGCCGCTCATACCACAGCTGATATTAGCTGCCTCAAATGCAGGGCCAGCAGCAGTTGAACAGGCAGTCATTCCACTGGGAAGCGAAAGCACGATTTCACCATTAGTGCCAAGATCTACAAGAAGCTTGTTTTCTTTTTCCAATTTAAACAGTCCACAGGCCATGATACCTGCTGTTATATCGGCGCCAGCATAAGCTGATATTGAAGGCAGAAGCAGACAAATCGGATTTCCTGCTGCCTCTATACCTAGAATTGAAGCTCTCAGCAGCTGTTCAGATGTACTCACAGGTACAAAAGGAGAACGCGAAATAGCAGATGGATTTAAACCACTGAGAATATGCATCATCGTTGTATTACCGCTGATGCTCATAAAATGAAGATCATATCCTTTAAGACCCGAAGTCATCAACATTTCTTCTGCCATTTCAGCTAATGCTCGTGCGATCTGCTTCTGCATTGCTGCCAGATTGCCGGCATCTTTGTCAACTTTTTCGATACGGCTTATAACATCAGCCCCGAAACTGCGCTGTGGATTGTACCTGGAACTAACACCCAGTCTGTCACCAGACTCCAGATCATAGAGCCAGGCAGCAAGAGTAGTCGTACCAATATCGAAGGCAGCACCAAGAATACGTTTTGTATCTG
>JAAYFZ010000059.1 GCA_012727965.1 Clostridiaceae bacterium | reverse complement strand
TTATTGGACTGTTAATGCATGCTGAGCACTTAGAGGCAGCTCTTGGAGTAGGGCCTCACACTATAAGCGTTCCACGCATCAGACCTGCTGATGATATCGACCCTGATGATTTTACTAATGGCATCTCTGATGAAATATTTGCAAAGATAGTAGCTGTATTGAGAATTGCGGTTCCATATACTGGCATGATAATATCCACTAGAGAATCACAGAAAACCAGGGAAAAAGTGTTGGATTTGGGGATAACCCAAGTAAGCGGAGGTTCTCGAACCAGTGTTGGAGGCTATGCTGAGGAGGAAGCCGAAGATGAAAAATCCGATCAATTTGATGTGGAAGACAGACGATCACTTGATGAAATAGTAAACTGGCTCTTAGAGCTTGGCCATATACCCAGTTTTTGTACAGCCTGCTATCGAGAAGGCCGAACTGGAGACCGTTTTATGACCATGGTTAAGACAGGGCAAATATCAAACTGCTGTCAGCCAAATGCTATGATTACACTCAAAGAGTATCTGGAGGATTATGCATCTCCAGCCACTGAAGTAAACGGTGAGATGATGCTTCAAAAGGAACTGGAGAACATACCCAATGAGAAAACTAGAAAACTTACAGCTGACTACTTGAAGAAAATTACTGAAGGAGAGCGAGATTTTCGCTTCTAGCTTGTAGCAAAATCAGTATATAACAAAAAATCTGTGAGTGAGAAAAATTAGTATCTAAGAAAATTAATTAGAAAGTGGATGATACCATGTCGCTACAATCAACTCCCCGTGCTGATCGGGTTCATATAGGTATATTTGGTCTGCGAAATAGCGGAAAATCTTCTCTGATAAACGCTCTAACCGGTCAGAACATCGCCATTGTTTCTGATGTTGCTGGTACCACCACGGATCCTGTATACAAATCTATGGAAGTCCACGGCATAGGACCTTGTGTTTTTATTGATACAGCGGGTTTCGATGATGTTGGAGCGGTTGGTGAGTTGCGGAATGAAAAAACTCAAACAGTAATAGATAAAACAGATATAGCGATTATGGTTATAGATCCATCAGTGAGTCTATCACAGGATGCATCACGCTGGTTGGATGCCTTGAAGGCAACAAATACGCCTATTATAGCTGTGCTTAATAAAGTTGATTTGTACCAGGCGGACTCATCAGATTATTCTAACAAATATGATCAGGAAATGACAACAAGTCAAATAAATAAATCAGCTAAATCAGCTAAATCAACTAAATCAACAAAATTAACTAGAGAAGCTAATATAGTAGAAAAGATTTCGCAAGAAATAGCAGATGTCTACGATATTCCAGTCATTCCCGTTAGCACCATTACTCGTGAAGGAATAGATTTGCTTCGAGAACAGCTGATACGCTCTCTACCTGCGGACTTTGAAAGCGACAGTATCACTGGTAAACTTGCAAACGAAGGCGATATGGTATTACTGGTTATGCCTCAGGATATTCAAGCTCCAAAAGGTAGGCTCATACTACCACAAGTTCAGGTCATAAGAGAGCTGCTGGACAAGAAATGTATTGTACAATGTGTCACAACCGACAAGCTGGACGAAGGATTAGCCGCTCTGGCTAGTCCGCCAAATTTGATTATAACCGATTCACAAGTATTTCGAACCGTATACGATAAGAAACCAGAAGAAAGTATGCTAACTTCCTTTTCTGTTTTGCTGGCAGGTTATAAAGGGAATATACAATACTTTGTGGATAGCGCTTATGCCATTGAAGG
>JAAYFZ010000008.1 GCA_012727965.1 Clostridiaceae bacterium | reverse complement strand
CCTGCATAAATGACTCATCTAGCTGCTGTGCTAAATCACGATCGACTGAGGCATAGAATTCCTGATTTACATCATATGGAATGTTTTGTTGATGATGATCATAGAGAGCACGGTAGGTTACGTTAATTTCATCAATATATTCTATTGCCTCATCTGATCGAAAGAGACTGTTATGTCCGTTTTGCTTCTCCTGATCACAAATCATAAGCTTAACGTGATCAGGCAAATTCTTGTCCATATTTGCGATGATAGAACTGCCTTCGAATAGAACCATTTCATCCTCTGTGCCGTGGATCAGCATAACCGGTACATCATTAGAAATAATTGCATCAGAGGCAGACAGTGACGCTGCCTGGCCAAACAGCAAGTGCTGATAGAGCCATAAATAGGGAGATTGGATATATATGAAGCTGCCCATCATGCTCTTTCCTTGCTCGAGTACTATTTCCATCGGACTGTCAGCTCCTGCTACTGATGCAACACCTTTTATATCATGATCATAATGCAGAACAGTTGAGACAGCATAACCGCCCCAGCTATGACCAAACAGCATTACTGGCAATTCGGATAAATCTGGCTGTTCTTCGACATAGGTCAGCAGAGAATCAAGATCAAGCAGCATTTGCGGGAAACCACGTGTAGTTTTCCCTTCGCTGTCAAAACTGCCGGTGGAATCATATGCGAGCACCCGCCAGCCCTGATCAACAAACCATGTGATCTGAGGCAGATAACTATCAGCACCGCCGCCGATTCCATGAGAGACGACTATCAAACCACGGTCGTTTTGCAAACCGTAGAGATAGCCCTGTAGCTCGTTTTTGCCAGACATGAAATTAATCAGCTGCCTTGGATATTCTGCTTCGAGATCTTGATAACGAAGATTGGCGGATACTGTCTCGTCATGCCTCTCATAACGCGGAAACTGCTTGTCATATACTATTTTTGTGATCGTTATGGAAATCACAGAGAATGCCAATATTATGACTGCGGCAAACAGTATGATTCGTTTAATTAAGCTTATAGAACGGGGCTTATCACTTTCTGTCTTACTCAATTGTATTCTCCCAATAAATTTCTATTCGACTCAAAACAGTCAAACTAGTGTTTTGCTTCTATTTGAGTGATCCTCTAGTAGCCCATTCTGAATGCTCTGCAAAATTCAGGAAAATACGATCAATAGGCAGATCAGCCATTTCACTTAATGATTTTAGCACCTCGGAGGAAAACAGAGCTTTTGCTTCCTTAGGACTCTCTTTGTAGAGATGAACTTGAACCATTGCACATTTTCCGGCCTCGCCTGCGAAAAACATAGTCTTGCCATCGTCGATTTGAATCATCAAAACGGCTTCGCTTTTGCCAGGGAGCAACGCTATTTTCTCGCCAAGCATAGCTTTTAGTGATTCGATTTTTTTATCATCCAGTTTTTCGGACATGCTAATTTGAATGTAAGGCATAATGTATTTCCCTCCGAAGTGTATTTGTGTTGGTCAACTAGAACCCATCTGAATTATTCTATCACAATAAAAACTAGTATATGGCAGTGTGGGCATAACAAATGAAGCAATCCGTCCTAGTTTTTTGCTACCATGAAATCTACATTATGAACACTACCGTCATCAATCAACAATAAGCTGTTGCCTTCTATAGGCTGGCCGTCCAAAGTAATAGATGACTGATCTAATTGATGATCATGCAATACTGTGATTTCGTAAAGCGAGTCTCCATGGCGATACTCGATTATAAAACGTTTGAAAGAAGCAGGAACAGAAGGATCAATAGAAATAGAATCCCCTTTTCTGCTTATTCCTAAGAACGATTGCATCACGGCCTGATACATCCAGCCAGCCGACCCGGTATACCAGCTCCAGCCAGCTTTTCCTGAATAGGCACCGCCCATTGAAATATCGGCAGACATGACATATGGCTCTTTTTCATATTTGCTGGCCGAAGATATATTCGATGTGCTATGAATCGGGTTAAGCATGGACAGCAGCTGGTAAGCATCATTGCCTTTTCCGGCTTTGGCATAGGCCATTGCCAGCCAGATCGCAGCATGTGTGTATTGGCCGCCATTTTCACGTATGCCTGGGAAATAGCCTTTTATATACCCTGGATCATTTTTTGTTT
This sequence comes from Clostridiaceae bacterium, assembly GCA_012727965.1. Lineage (GTDB taxonomy): Bacteria > Bacillota > Clostridia > Saccharofermentanales > UBA5734 > JAAYFZ01. The sequence goes on along the minus strand of JAAYFZ010000008.1, from coordinate 5,314 downwards.
TATCGAAGGGTGGTGTAAGTAATAATGAAATGCCATGTTCTTCATGGACAAGGTGCCGCCTGGCTGAATCTAGTGCGGTTAAGGCTCTGATATTGCCAGCGCCACCAGATAAGACAGACCAGGACTGACTGATCGAATCAATTCTGCACTCATCACTTGACTTGGACCCAAGTGGGACACCATTATCAAAAAACGCTCTGAGGTACCATTCACCATCCCAGGCATAGCGTTCAAGATTTCTCTGAAGTTCATCTGCCGTATCTATCAGTTGCTGACTAACGGTCATGGCATCATACTCACGTACAATTGGTATGAAACGCTGTAGAACACTGTACAAGAACCAGCCTAGCCAGACGCTTTCGCCTTCTCCCTTTATTCCTACTCTGTTCATGCCATCATTCCAGTCGCCGCCACCCATAAGAGGTAATCCATGAACACCAAAATTGCTGGCTCTATCAATTGCCAGCAGACAATGTTCATAAACGCTGCCTATTTTTTCAGATACTTGCGGGCGTATCATCATTTCTGCCTGATCGTCACGAAGTTCATCACCAGTAATAAAAGGAATTTCCTGTTGGAGAATGTCCTTATCTCCTGTGTGTTCAATATATGCAGCGGTAACATAAGGCAGCCATAGCAAATCATCCGTTATTCTTGTACGGACACCCAGACCATCTTGCGGATGCCACCAATGCTGAACATCACCTTCAATAAACTGGCGGGAACAACAGGTCAGAATCTGCTGGCGGACAATACCTGCGTCAACATCAAGTAGAGCAAGTACGTCTTGAAGCTGATCACGAAAACCAATTGCGCCGCCACACTGGTAGAAGGCGGACCTGGCTAGCAGACGACAAGATATAACCTGGTATTGCAGCCAGCCATTTGCCAATATATCCATGGCACGATCAGGGGTTTTTATTGTTACGGTTAGCAATTTCTGTTGCCAATTATCAATTGTCTGTTCAAGTGCTTCTTCTGCCTTCGACAAATCTCTATATTTGTTAGCTATCTGATTAGTCTGCTCAAGGCTGTTTTCCTGACCAAGACCGAACAATACTTTTTTCGATTCGCCTGGCAAAATATCAATATGGATCTGGATAACACCACATGGATCTAGTCCGGCACCCACCTCTCTCGACAAATGTTTTTGAGTAAGCCCTGAAGGGTATCTAATTGATCCGCCTATTCCAAAGAATTTCTTGCGATCACCGGAATATGAAGTCACAGGTTCACTGCTGAAAATATAAGCTGGATGATCGCGGTATTCATCATTGTAAAGGTTGCGAGCTGTTAGTAATTGTGATTGATCATCCCATTCGGTTTTTATATATGGCGCAGTCTGAGATTTTACAACACCCAACACCCATTCAACAGATAAAGTTAGAGAGATCTGCTTCGTTGATTTCTCAAGGTTTGTTATGGACAATAACCAAAGCTTAACTCGATCAGCCACTGGCACAAACATGGTCATTTCCTGCTTCAATCCGAGTTCTGTATTTTCAAATACCGAGTAGCCAAAACCATGGCGTATTTTATACTGGCCCGGATATCCCGGGATAAGAGCAGCCGGAGACGTAATGCCTCCACTTGCTTCGTCTCTGATATAGATCGCTTCCGCTACAGGATCGATAATCGGATCATTTGACCAGGTCGTCAATTTATTCTCACGGCTGTTGTCGGCCCAGGTATAACCAGCACCTGTTTCTGAAACAAGGAAGCCAAAAGATTTGTTGGCGATAACATTTATCCAGGGCATAGGTGTTTTCTGGCCATTATCTAGTCTGATTTCGTATTCTGCACCGTCCTGAGCAAACCCGCCAATACCATTGAAAAATTCGAGATCGCTACCATCTGATACCTTATATCGCTCCTTATCGGATATTTGTTGATCCTGACCAGCAGGAAGAAGGATCGCAGTTCCGTTTTGTTTGAAAACATCTCTCCTTGGCTGTGGATTTTGTATAAGCTCTTTGCCATACAAGCCGCTTTTGCCGTCGAGAACGAGATGCGAAACAACCAGCAGTAGGTCATATTCCTCATCCAGGAGATGATCCTTCTGCAGCAGGAACAAGCTCGGCTTATGCTCATCATAACTAAATATTTTCAGATTGCCGGTTAACTCGCGGATTCTTTGGTCAAGCTCCTGCGTGTAGCTAGTCGGTTCTTCATTTAGTATAACCAAATCAGCTTTGACCTGATTAACACGTAGATACTCATATCCAAGCAGGACATCTTTTATTACCGGCAGCTCCTTAAGCTCTGATACCTGTAGAAGAATGATTGGATGATCTCCGGAAATGCCATATCGCCAGAGACCACTTTGACTCAATTTAAGACGACTGATATTTGCTTCGGAACTACGTGATGCAAGATTAGGATAATAGAGATAACTGACCAGGTTTTGAATCGCGTTTAGCTGCCTGGATGTAATGTTTAGATATTTCAGCTTAAGATGACTGCTGGTCAAAGCCAGCCTGAAGACATCCAATGAGCTGTATGTCTTATTAAGTTCATAGCGAAGCTTCATTGCCTCAGCTCTGCTGGTACAAAATCCAGTGACGAAGCTCATGCTGGCCTTGCCACCTGCAGGTATGGTCACAGATGCGCGAAGACTCAAAATAGTATCCTTGGAGAAGCCATCTCGATTCGACATCAGAGCTCCTCCATTGATAACAGCAGGACTGGATAGGGAACCACCACGACCTATGAAGCTGCGTCGGTCTATTTCAAAATCTACAGGGCTGGCCAACTTAGACTCGGGAAGTAGTGCATGCATTATATAGCGAGACTTATCCTCCGGTCCTCTCTTCCTGCGATTGGCAATCAACATATATCTGTCGGCGACATACTCAGTTTCAACAAACAATTTGCTGAAGGCCGGATGCAAAGTGTCTGCCAAATAATTGTCAGCTACAACCTCCTGGTAACTGGTAAGTTCGACAACTGCAGGTTCCTTGCCGTAATTTGTCAGAGCAACGCGTCTGACTTCGAAGTTGCTTAACGGTGATACTGTGACGCTGGTATAAGTCTGAATATGCCCATCCCGCCTGATAAACTCTGCTTTGTCATGACTAAATACTGCCTTGAAATCGTCAGGTTGGGTCTGCACAGGTAAATAACTGGCACTCCATATTTGATCTGTACTTAGATTTCTTACATATATGTATGAACCGTTTTGCTCATGTATTGTTTCAGGCTGCCAGCGATTTATCTGTATGTCATCGCAACGGCTAAATCCTGCACCATCTGATGTCAGCATGATCATATAATGGTTATTGGATAAAATGTGTGCCAGTGGCTGTACAAGATTTGTTTTGCTGCATATACGACTCTCAATGACTTCTTCTTTCAAATTAGTGACATCAATATTAATTGTATAGCCGCGACTTGCCAGAGTGACAACTGTACTTGTCCTTTTTTCTTCAAGCAAGACCTCACCAGCTCTTATAACAGGTTCACTATGAAAGCGGCGCTGCATTATTTTTTTGTTCAGATAATTGTTGATGGAGACCAGGCTCATTCCTTGATGATGTGCCATGAAACATTTAACCAGCGAAAAATCCTGAAGACTGTTTGAGTCAGGATGATTATAGTCAAGTGCTTCGTAAAAACCATAATCTCCCTCGGCACCCAAAGCTCTCAGTCGATCAAGATTATCTGCTGCCTGCTTCGGTAAAACTCCTAATGCCAGCATAGTCGCATAGGGCGCGATAACTTTTGCCGGTTTAAGACTTGCTTGAAGTCGCAGTTTTTGTACACCGGCAGCACGATACTGATAGTTCGAATTTGTATCGAATCGGTAGTATTGTGATTCAGAAATTCCCCACGGAAGCTTATGACGACGGGCATATTTTATCTGATACAAAACAGCAGCCAGGCAGCTCTGCTGAAGTACGCTGCCTGAAGGTGTTTTCATCACCAGATTTGGCATGAGGTACTCAAACATGGAACCACTCCAGGAAACACATGTGGGGATGCCTTTTACCAATGTGAGAGGTCGGCCAAGTATAAACCAGTGCTTTTGATGTACTTCGCCTCTGGCGATAGCGTAATAACTTGTTACTCTGGCTTCAGATGCCAATAAGTCATAATGCCCTGAATCCATGCTTTGGGAGCTTTCGTTGTAGCCAATTGAGAAGAGCTGATAATCATTATCAAATAGCTTCGAGAAGCTAATATCCTCTAAAATGCAGTCAATATCTGAAACCAATTCATCGATGCGTTTAAGTAGATTTGCAGCCTCCGAAACATTGTTTTCTGCTATCTCACTCAAACTTTGTTGTTTATTAAGCTGACCGGTCAGCTGCAGCCTATGAACATCCTTAAGGAATAGCCGGCATGTGGTTTCGGCTTTTGCCAACCAAATGCTTGATTCGTCAGATTCATCTACTGAGTTTTCTGGGCTTGATTCAGCTGCTGTATTATTTATAGCTTCTATATCGCTAATCGCCATTTCCAGATATGAGATCCAATCCTCGATCGAATCAAATTCGGAGGATGTTCTTATCTTTTCAACCGGGAATCCAGCAAGCTGGAGTGTGGCAGCAAGACCTCCAATATCTGACTCTCGAACGGCAACCTGATCTTTTTGCTGGAGTAAGCCTTGCTTCAATGTAATCAGGTGAACCGCGAAATTTCCGCTGTCTACTGTTGAAATATAGCGCGGATGCAATACCTGCAAGGTTCGAATATTGTACCAGTTGTAGAGATGACCATTCCACTTAGGTAAGGACTTGATGGTTTCAATAACATTTTCGCAATCTTCTAATAAGCTAAAAAGGCTGATATAACCAAGATCCCTGGCAGACATTACTGATAACAGTTGCAAGCCAATATTTGTAGGTGATGTCTTGTTTGAATTTTTGGGCCCGGGATATATCTGCACATTATCCGGGCAGAGCCAATGATTATCGATTGTGGAGAAATCTTCGAAATAGCGCCAGGTTCTTCTGGCAGTAAGTCTCAGCGACTCCGTCTGTTTGTCGTTGCCGAGTGTTTTTGTATAGCGGCGCTTAATACTGACCAGCCACGATAACCAAGGGGAGATCAGCCAGAGGGTCGCTAAAACAGCCCAGACAATGAAGCTAGCCGGTGAGAAGCGAAAAATCACTATGCCTAGCAAAACAAGACCTGTAATCCAGGACATCCACATACTGCGCCAATAATTCATTGGTTTGTTAAGTAATGATTTTTCCACTGTTTCCGCTGTTTGCCATTCCAGTAGATTTTTGTGCGTAATCAGAAGTCGGTATAATGTTCGGAAAATGGCATCCAGTGCTGTCAGTGAACGATAAGGCAACAGAACTAAACT
>JAAYFZ010000058.1 GCA_012727965.1 Clostridiaceae bacterium | reverse complement strand
CTGCGTTCTTGTCCCGAGTTCGAGAAAATGCTGATTCGTTCCGGCATCATTCTAATCAAGTATTGGTTTTCAGTCTCAAATGAGGAACAGGAGAAGCGCTTCCAGGATCGTATGAACGATCCCACTAAGCGCTGGAAACTTAGCAAAATGGATCTCGAATCACGTTCACGCTGGGTCGAATACTCAAAAGCGAAGGATGAAATGTTCGCTCATACTGATATCAAGCAGTCGCCCTGGTATGTAGTTAATGCCGATATCAAGAAGCATGCCAGACTTAACTGTATATCACATCTGCTTAGTCAGATTCCTTACAAGGATCTCACTCCGGAGCCGTTAACATTACCTCCACGGCAGGAAGATACCGGCTATATCAGACCGCCGATAAATGAACAGACATTCGTACCTCAGTTATACGGCAAACCACTGCCCGACTGACTTTACGATTACAAAAATAAGCAGGGCGATCAGCCTGCTATGGTCGATCGCCCTGCAATATTCTATTTTATGATCCGCGACGCTCTTCGCGGATTTTTTGTTCAGAGATCAGAGCTCTACATATGGTTGCTTAAGCTCTACCAGCATTTCTGTTTCCAAAGGCATATTAAGCGGAAGTACATTTACGCCGACAGCGGAGCGTGCAGGTACATTCTCAATACCAAATATATCAGCCAGAAGCTGGCTGCCGCCATTTGCAACCTGCGGCTGCTCATAGAAATCATCTGCGCTGGCCACATATGTTGTCAGCTTGACTACTGACTCGATCATGTTCAGATCTCCCAGAGTCTGCTGAAGCACCGCCAATGCGTTTATCATGGCGCTTCTGGCCATCTCCTGTCCTTGTTCGAGAGTAACTTCTCTGCCCAGCTTGCCCAAAACCAGCTTGTCATCTCTCGCCGGCAGACAGCCTGACAAGTAAACAAGGCGTTCCTCCGCGAAAACCCTGGCCGGGGCGTAGAGACCAGCAGGAGCAGAGGCCTCAGGCAGTACGATACCAAGATCTTTTAAACTCTGATATATGTCCATAAAATTTCCCCTTTCTTTTCTTTCAACTGATATAATTATAACAGCAGACCGACGAAGGTTCACCTTTTTCGGCCTGCTTTTTGTATTTATACCGGCAAAAGCCCTGACAACCGGCTTTTGCCAGCGTAAAATATTATTGAGCCGGCTTGGAGCATCTGAAGAAAGGAAGTTATTATGCTGGAAAAAGTCAGCACCGGACACAGTGAGCTTGACCATGTTGTTGATCATCTGCGATTAGGTGATAATGTCGTCTGGCAGATCGATGATCTCGAACGTTATCGCCAATATGTCAGTCTTTTTGTTAAGCAGGCAGTTGCGCAGAAGAGACCGCTTTATTATTTTCGTTTTGGTTCGCATAGACCACTCATCAGCAGCGAAATTGAACCGGACGCAGTCACGATCTGCAAACCTCGTGCCGATTCCGGTTTTGAGAGCTTCGCCAGTGAGGTTCACAGTCTGATTCGACAGGCCGGAAAAGGGGCATTCTATGTCTTCGACTGCCTGTCTGATCTGCTTGAGAGCTGGTCCTCTGACCTGATGATCGGCAATTTCTTCCGCATCACCTGCCCCTACCTCTTCAAGCTTGACACTGTTGCCTGGTTCTGCCTGATGCGCGGCCAGCATTCCTTCGATACGATCGCCCGGATTCGTGATACGACACAGCTGCTACTCGATCTTTATCATATCGGCGGTCATGATTATCTGCATCCACTCAAGGTTTGGCAACGCTACTCACCCTCAATGTTCCTGCCGCACAGCCTGGATGAAAACAGCTGTCAGCCGCTTACCAGCAGCGCCGATGCTGCCGCACTCTTCGCTTCTGTTCAGACCAGAGCTCAACAAGCCGAGCGTCAGATCGATTTCTGGGACAGGTTGTTCCTGACTGCCGAACAGGCCAGCCAGATCTGTGAACAGCAAGATCCTGAGTCCGATCCCTATTGTCGACGGATCTTCGACCGCTTATGCAGCCTTCTGATTGGTGACAGCGTACAAATAGTCGAACTGGTGCGTAGATGGTTGACTCTGTCAGATCTGATCGACATTTCACGCAGACAAATCGCCTCAGGCAAAATCGGCGGCAAGGCAGTCGGTATGCTCTTGTCCCGAAAAATCGCTGATCCACTTATGAGCACAGACAGCGTGCTAAGGCCAGAACCACATGACTCCTATTATCTTGGTTCCGATCTCTTCTATACCTATATAGTTCATAACGATTGCTGGCAGTTGCGCATGGAACAGAAAACGCCTGAGGGCTACTTCACAAAAGCGGCCGAATTGCAGCAGCAGATTCTGCATGGCAGTTTCCCGGAGAGCATTCGCGAGCGCTTCCAGCAGCTGCTTGAGTACTATGGCCAATCGCCTATAATAGTTCGTTCTAGTAGTTTGCTTGAGGACGATTTCGGCAATGCTTTTGCCGGTAAATATGAGAGCATCTTCTGCGCAGGACAGGGCACACCTGAAGACAGAGCAGAAAAATTCGAACAGGCCGTGCGCCAGGTTTATGCAAGCATGTTTGACGAGAGCGCCCTCATGTACCGTTTCCAGCGTGGCCTCGACACAAGAGATGAGCAAATGGCGCTTTTGGTCCAGCGCGTATCGGGAAGTTATCACGGCAATAAGT
>JAAYFZ010000057.1 GCA_012727965.1 Clostridiaceae bacterium | reverse complement strand
TAAATGAATTTTTCCGCGTAGCTAAAATCATTGATGAAGTTAAGAACAGAACAAATGCCTCCAGACAACTCGTGCTTGCATCTTTGGTCTATATTTCTGTCGTCAACTCATTCATGGAGGAAATATATTTCCGGGGTTTTTTGCTTGTACGCTTGAAGTCAAGATACGGATTTCGGTTAGCTACCTGGATCTCGGCGCTGCTATTCGCAGCTTATCATCTGATAACCTTCCGCAGCTGGTTTAGTCCGCCATTGCTATTGCTTGCTCTATCTGCGCTTACGCTGGCAGGGCTGGCCTTAAATCATATAACTGATAGAGATAGAAGTCTGCTTCCTGTCTGGCTTTTGCATGCTGTTATGAATATTTCTATCTTCGCTGTTGTTTTGCCCTATTTCTGATTTTCAGTCTTTTCTTAGATTAATGATTTGAAATCTGGAATATTATGCAATTTTCATGCCCTGATTATGCAAAAAGGCTCGTACTCTAACGCTTTACTATGGTAAAATAGCGAGGATTGTTTTGCATTTTTTAGGAGGGCTCAAGTATGACACAACAACAGATCTGGATACTGATAGCCATGCTGGCTTATCTGGCTTTGGTTATAGCGATCGGATTACTCTATTCGCGGCGCAATAAGAAGTCTGAGGATTTCTTCCTGGGCGGACGTAGTTTGGGACCATGGGTAACTGCAATGAGTGCAGAAGCATCTGATATGAGCAGCTGGCTGCTGATGGGTCTGCCGGGACTTGCTTATATCTCAGGTGTTGGTGAAGCTGCCTGGACCGCTATAGGTTTGGCGATTGGCACATATCTCAACTGGAGGATAGTTTCCAGGAGACTGCGCCGCTATAGTCAGATAGCTGACAATTCATTCACACTTCCTGATTTTTTCAGCAATAGATTTCATGATAAAAAACGCATACTCATGATCATATCCGCCATATTTATTCTGATATTTTTCACAGTCTATACAGCTTCCGGTTTCGTTGCTGCTGGTAAACTGTTTGAGAGCATCTTCGGCTTCAATTATGTGACAATGATGGTCGTCAGTGCTGCTGTCATCGTTATATATACTACTCTCGGCGGTTTCCTGGCTGAGAGTACAACTGATTTTATCCAGGGCATTTTAATGTCAATTTCTCTTGTTGTCATCCTGATTAGCGGCACGATTTATGCCGGCGGCCTCGATGCAGTCATCGACAATGCCCGCACAATGCCGGGCTTCCTGGATCTCTTCGGTGTGCATAGCGCGGAGACTGGCTTAAGAGTTGCCTATGGACCACTCCAGGTTGTATCTGCTCTTGCCTGGGGCCTTGGCTATTTCGGTATGCCGCATGTTCTTCTTCGCTTCATGGCCATCAAGGACGCTAGTATGCTCAAAAAATCTAGAGTCATCGCTGTCGTCTGGGTCGTTATTTCACTAGCCGCAGCCGTACTGATCGGTATAGTTGGCGCCGCCGTCTTCCCGGGAGCACTTACAGGAGCAGACAGTGAACGTGTATTCATACTGATGAGCGAGAAACTTCTGACACCTGTATTGGCTGGTGTTATTCTCTCAGGCATACTTGCCGCCACCATGAGTACATCAGACTCACAGCTTCTGATGACTTCATCATCTATTTCTCAGAACCTGTTCAAAGGCGTGCTCAAGAAGAATGCCAGTGAGAAGCAGGTCCTCTGGGTCTCACGACTGGTCATAATCGCTGTTGCTATTGCGGCTGCGCTTATGGCAGTAAATCCAACCGGTACTATCTTTAAGATCGTATCACATGCCTGGGCAGGCTTCGGCGCAACATTTGGACCACTGATGCTCTTAGCACTATTCTGGAAGCGTACAACCTTCAAAGGTGCTCTTGCAGGTATGCTAAGCGGTGGTATTGCTGCTCTGCTATGGCCTAAACTGCTGTATCCGCTAGGCGGAGTCTTCGCTGTTTATGAACTGCTGCCTGCCTTCATCATCTCCTTTGTTCTGATCATTGTTGTCAGCCTTGTCGACAAGCAGCCATCTGCAGAGATCGAAGCTGAATTCGAACAGGCCAAGGCCAACGCGGATATTATCTAATATGCGATCAAAGAAGCCTGATTGCACAATCAGCAAAATCGTTATATCTTATATGTGAAAATACTTTATGGGTCTGATTAAATTCAGACCCATTTTTTTGGAGGATATATAGATGGAATTTTTCACTGAGGCTAAATCAATTGCCGATTATCTGATTAACACAGAAGCGATCGATCATGAGAATCCAAAAATCAGATTCGTAGCTAAATGGCTGCTAGACAATATGATGCTGAAGGTAAATGAGAAGCCTGAGGAGCTGCGCTGGCCTGACCCGGAAATCGAACTGGCCGTCATGACTTATGAGTTTGTCCGCGACCGCATCAGTCATTCAGCCGATATCAACAGTGGTAATATCTACTGGCGCGCCTCTGACGTCCTAGATAAGAGAGAGGGCCTTTGCTATGGCAAATCACATCTGCTGGCCGCACTTCTGCGTGCCAACGGCATACCAACTGCGCTCTGCTATCAGTACCTGCGTCTTGATGAGAATGATGAAACTATGGAATCACCCTTGATCATTCACGGTCTTAACGCTGTTTATTTCCAGTCACTTGGCAGTTGGGTCAGACTCGATGCACGCGGCAATAAGGATGGTATAAATGCTGAATTCTCAATAGATGAGGAGAAGCTGGCTTTTCCCGTTAAGCCTGGTTTAGGCGAAACAGATCTGCCGCTGCTGATGGTCTCTACAGATCGGGCAGTAATGCTGAAGCTGAAAAAGTACGAGCATCTGCCAGAGCTGATGCAGGATCTGCCAACCAGAATCGCGGGAGCAAGCGCTGTCTAATTGCTAGGACTTGCCATACTCTCAGAATTGTATTCAAATCAACTCAGGAGATATCAACCGATCTGCTTGAGTTGATTTTTTATAGTCTCGAGAAGCTCGATATCCGCCGGAAGCCAAACAACTTCATTCAATTCAGTAGTTTTAAACCATCTCGCTGACTCTGCCTCTTTGAGAGATATTTCACCGGCACTAATACTACACCAGAAACAGTCCATCGATAAATGAAAATGCGGGTAATCATACTCTACAGTGTCAATTAAATCACCTACGGAAATATCGATATCAAGCTCCTCTTTTATCTCCCTGATTAATGCTTCCTGAGGCGATTCATCTGGCTCAATTTTTCCGCCTGGAAATTCCCACAGGCCTTTGAATTCGCCATAGCCTCGCTCTGTCGCGAATATTTTATCGCCATGGTATATGACAGCCGCAGTAACTCTTATAGTTTTCTTTTTCAATTCAACACCTCAACTATTCAGTCCGAAATCATACTGCAGATAGTCTGGCAATTCATTCTCAAGCGGAATATCAAACAGATATGTTCGTCCTGGTCTGCCGGTAGACTTATCAATCTTATCCTGTCTGCGCGGATTCGTTAAACGGCCTCTGCCTACGAAGGTAAAAGGCATCACAATACCATTCTCATAACTAACCTTACGCACAAAAACATATGCACATTCACTTTGACGTAATAATTTCAGGTCGTTATCACGAATGTTGTTTTCGCTTTCCCATTGAAACAAATCAGGAGCAAGAAATTTGTCCTTATAATTTAGCCTCTCTTCTACAGTTGCGTCCTTCTTCAAAGAGGCAAATATAACTACCATCTTCCCATATATATAAGTACCCTTAAAAATATCACCGGGGTTCTTCAGCAGTTTGAGCTGTACTTGATCATTTCTGTAGCTATGCCATAGGATGAAATCTATACCTGAATCATACTCGGCTCGATACTTGGTCAGACCATAAGTAAGCAGGTCCTGTAGATGCTCCTGGAATTGATCATCCATTACTACATTAAGTGAATAAACATCATTTTCGTATTTTACAGCAGCTTTGTTCAACATATACTTCAGCGCATGATCAATTTCGCTCTTAGAACAGTCATCAATAGCGTTGCTTAGCCTGTTACTAAGTTCTTCATAAGTTGCAGGCTCATCTTGAAGTATAGAAATTATCTCAAACTCATGTGGACGGACCAAATTCAGGTGAGAGGATGCGTATTTCAAGAACATTGTCTGTTCATCAGAAAACGAAGGCAAATCTTCTTCATCTATACCTGTGAGGAAACTGTAATAACAGCCAGTTTTTCTGCCTGAAATTTTAATACTCATAAATCTTTGTAAATCAGGGGCGCAGTCATTATTGAGGAAATCTAAATGACGAGGATAAAACTCTGAGCCAATATATCGTTTGAAATTATTGTAGTCCTGTTTCATATAGGACAAGCTGTTGAAATTCTCGTTTTCCAGGCTCTCGATTATTTCTTCCTTACTGAGATCATCTATGTGGATTTCAACACCATAATCCTGAAGCTGCAATGCCGAGAAATCATCTTTTACCAGAGACATCATTAATCTCTTTTCCAAAACCAGATTCTGTGCCAGATTGCCCAGGGCAAAGACGATCTGAACACTGCGTTTATAGCTGTTACCGATGAAATCAAGTACCGTGACATAAGGCTTGTTTTCAAACTTGCGCAAACCGCGACCCAGCTGTTGTATAAAAACCGTCGATGATTCTGTCGGCCTCAAGAAGATGATCATATTCACACCAGGGATATCAACACCTTCATTTAGAATATCAACAGAACAAAGCAGCTCCAGTTCTTTTGTTTCACTTTGCAAATCATCATAGGCGCGCACACGTTCACCAACAGTGTTCGCGCCAGTCAGATATGCAGTGTGATAATGCTCTCCCAATGCTTCTGACATTTGCCGGGCATGTGTGATATTTCTGCAGAATACCAGAGCTTTCAGCTTACCGGGATGACGATGTTTTTCAATTTCAGCTCTGACAAATTCGCAATGCTGCTCATCGACAATCTGAGCAATCATTTTCCTTTCCTGATTTTTCGGCAGACCGTATTCAACCATAGTGTCTCTGATTCCATAGTAATGAAAAGGCACTACAAGATCATTAATGATCGCATCCCGTAAACGCAGCTCATAAGGTACATTCTTATCAAACAGCTCTAAAACATCCTGGTTATCCATGCGTTCCGGCGTGGCTGTCAGTCCCAGCAAAAACTCCGGTTCAAAATAGGAAATTATCTTCTTGTAGCTCTCTGCCGCGGCATGGTGGCACTCATCAATAATTATGTAATCGAATGAATCCTTCGCAAACAATTCCCTATCTCTGGCCATTAGAATATTCGTTGAGAACAGAAAATCAGCGTCCAGTTCTTTGCTTTCACCAGTGTATAACCCACAATAAATATCTGGTCCAAATACTATCTGAAAGGTTTCCATAGATTTTTTAAGTATAGAGCTCTCATGGACAATATATAGTAATCTTTTTGGGTTAAAATTAAGCGCATCAAAGGCCGATAGAAATGTCTTACCTGAGCCAGAGCTGCAGATCATTATGGCCCGGAATATTCCCATCGTCCGATAGCGATTGAGTTCTTTTAAAGCATTCCGCTGCATGAAATTTGGCTTAATCTTAGCATTCGCTAAATCATAATCCATATCCCATCTTTCAATGGCATAATTGAGCCTCTTCTCGTACTTTTTTATTATTTCAGCATCGAGCGCATAGGTTTCAGTCCAAAGGTGATTATATTCCTTCATAGTCTGCATATATATCGCTGATTCAAGCGACTCGCTGAGCAGAAGATCCCATTCGATATTCTTGAGTAAGGCATAGCGGGTTATGTTAGAAGAGCCAATTACAATTTCGCAATGATTCCTAAACGTGAAAATATAGCCTTTTGAATGATATCCCAGAGTGGAGTATTTCTCATCATGGAAGCACTCAAAATCAAGATGGCATTCAAAAGCAGAATATTTATTATCAAGCGCGTAGAAAGCCCGCAATGATTCAATATCGGTAAAGTTTTGATAGGTCGAAGTAATTATTCTGCCAGAACAGCCTCTTGCCAAGGCCGCATCAATCTCTTTCAAAAGAAGAACAAGACCAGCTTTTTTAATGAAGCTAACTGAGAATACGAAACTGTCACACATTCTAAGATTGTGCTTAATCCTGTCAAGAAAAGTCTGTTCTGTGTAATTGGTTAAAAATTCTGTCGTCATTTCAATGTCTCCAGTCTTATGTCTACAAACTCATTACGGCGGAAGGCCAGTATGTCCTGGAAATCTCTGATGAAGTAGGGATCGTCCTGCCACATGTTGAAGTGTTGATTTATTTCGCTTCCGCTTGTTTCAATCGTCCGATAATTGCTGCGATAATCTACAATAATATCGTGGCTTAGCGGGTATGCTTCATGATCATACAGATGATCGAAGGTATCGGCGAAAATCTGATAGCTGACAGGGTCGATTGCTGCGTTTACTTCATAGTTCCATTCG
>JAAYFZ010000056.1 GCA_012727965.1 Clostridiaceae bacterium | reverse complement strand
TAGAGCATACACTCCTGCAAAGTTCCAAGCTCCCTGGCAGTATTCATCGAGCTGCAGATCCTCTCGACTGCCTGCTGCTGATCTGAATTCAGCATGAAATCATCTACTATTTCATGATCATCAGAGTCTGTCTCAAGCTCACGTCTGATCTCGCCGCGATAGAAGGAAATCAGTCCTTTTTTCTCAAGCGTTTTCAGCACTGCCGGGCTAACCTGACAGGCTGACTGCAGCTCATATGTCGGAGCGGTTTCATATTCAAGCAGCATCTGAATGACACGAACATGACCCAAACGGTCGATTTCACCGGCAGCGATTCTTCTGGCTGCATCTGCAGGGTCGATCAACATAGCGAATCTTACCTTGCGGTCGCCGACGCTGATTACCGTAGAAGGTGTCATACAGCGCAGAGCAGCACCATAAGTACAGAGATACCGTTCTTTCATCATAGCTGCCAGCTCGATCTGATCAGCGGTTAATACCGGTCTGTCAGATTTTAGTGCCTGGATCGGCTTGATATAAAAATCATCCGGTGGATTTAGCTGCAGAGCCATGCAATAAGCATCGGCACAGCGGTTTCCGCGGCCGAAGGGTACCTCAACTATGCTTCCGGGCAGAACCTGACCGCGCAATTCTTGAGGGATGGCATAAGTATATTCCCGGTCGAACTGCAGCGTCGATTCCATCAGCACGACACGGCAGTATGAAGCATCTCTTGCCGCTACCATCATATCGCTTAACCCATCATCTCAAAAAGATCCATCTGAGCGGTGTCTGGCATATCACCCAGACAGCCAGATGCTGTTAAGGTTTCTACCGCGCTCTGTCCAACACCAGCTCTGCGCATCAGCTCATCCTTGGATTTAAACGGACCATCAGCTCTAGCCCTGACTATAGATTCAGCCAGAGTACTGCTGATACCTGGGATGGCATCAAGAGGTGGTCTGATCAGGCCCTCGGCTTCCTGCACAAAAAGGCCTGCCGAAGACTTATAAATATCAAGAGGAAGGAAGTCTATTCCTCTAAGCTGCATCTCCTCTACCAATTCGAGAATATAGTAGATTTTTTGCTCACGATCTGGCGACTCACGGAAGAGCTGGCGCCTGCGTTCGCGGTCGATTCGTACCTCTGCCGGCGGTCTGCACATAATATTGCTGTCAAACTCATCAGCTCTGACCGTGAAAAATGCGCAATAATAAGCTTCAGGATGATAGACCTTGAACCAGGCTATACGCAGCGAAGAAATCGTATATGCCGCAGCATGTGCCTTCGGGAACATGTATTTGATCTTCTTGCAGGAATCGATATACCAATCAGGTACATTGTTGTCCCGCATCAGCTGCTCATGCTCCTCGCTTAAGCCTTTGCCTGTTCTTACTTTTTCCATGATGTCAAAAGACGCCTTGGGCGGCAGTCCGCTGTAGATCAGAACTGTCATGATAGTATCACGACAGCCGATGACCTCGTTGATCGAACAGGTACCATTTCTGATCAGTTCCTGGGCATTACCCTTCCAGACATCAGTACCATGCGATAGACCCATCAGCTGAACGAGATCATAAAATCTTGTCGGCTGTGTTTCCTTGACCATATCCCTCGCCATAAACGTGCCCATCTCAGGCAGCCCCAGTGTTGCTGAGCCGGCTGGCGATTTGCCTTCAGGTATACCCAAAGCTTCAGTAGATGTAAACAGGGACATTACCTTCTCATCCGGGATAGGTATGGTATTTACATCAACCCCGGTCAAATCGCCAAGCATTTTTAGCATGGTTGGATCATCATGACCCAATATATCAAGCTTGAGGATCGTATCGTGCATAGCATTAAAATCAAAATGAGTCGTAATCGTGCCGCCGTCACGTTTATCAGCCGGATGCTGAATCGGCGTGAAATCGTAGACATCGCGTTCTTTTGGTACGACGACTATGCCGCCGGGATGCTGACCGGTCGTACGCTTAATACCAATCAGACCCTGAGCCAGCCGCTTGATCTCTGCTTTTGTCGCGAACTGCTCCTGTTTTTCGAAGAAGCCGCGGACCATACCCTCGGCATTTTTGTCAGCGAAGCTGCCGATAGTACCGGCGCGAAAAGTATGGCTTGAGCCGAACATATCCTCGATAAATTTATGTGCTCTCGGCTGATACTCGCCCGAGAAGTTGAGATCGATATCAGGCTGCTTGTCGCCATTGAAACCCAGGAAGGTTTCAAATGGTATATCTTGACCTTCACGCAGCATAGCTGTACCGCAATGAGGACAGTCCAAAGGCTGCAGATCATAGCCCGAACCATAGTTGCCGCTCGTATCAAACTGTGAATAATGACAATCCGGACAGACATGATGGGGCGGCAAAGGATTAACCTCAGTAATCCCGCAGAAAGTCGCAACCAGCGACGAGCCGACAGAGCCCCTTGATCCGACAATATATCCGTCGTCATTTGATTTTTTTACCAGCTTATGTGCGATATAGTACATGATGGCAAAGCCATTATCGATAATAGAATCGAGCTCTCTTTCAACACGGGCTCGAACGATTTCAGGCACTTCACCCTCATACTCATAGATCGAACGGGCTGTATCCCAGGTGAGTTTTCTAACATCATCTGCAGCCGAATCTATGATAGGCGGAAAAGATCCATCGGGAAAAGGCTTCATATCAGCCTTGACGCTCTCGGCAATCTTGGCCGGGTTGTCGATTACGACCTCTCTGGCTATACTGCTGCCAAGATATGAGAACTCAGCGAGCATTTCATCTGTTGTTCTGAAATAGAGATCTGGCTGCAGATGGGCATCTGCATAGCCCATGTCAGACATCAGTATCTTCCTGTATTCACTATCACGCTTTTCCAAGAAATGGACATCGCAGGTAGCACAAACCGGTCGTCTGGTCTTCTTACCCAAATCGACGATAAGTTTGTTCAAATTCTCAAGATCTTCGACTGTATCCAGTCCGCTCTCAGGATCACGCAGATAAAACTGATTATTACTGACCGGCTGGATCTCCAGATAATCATAGAAACGTGCCAGCCCAATTAATTCCTGATCGCCAAGAGCTGATTTTGTACGATCATAATCAGAACCATTATCTTTGTACATTTTCAGCAACTTCTGATAAATTTCGCCAGCCTCGCAGGCACCGCCGGTTATGATGCCATGGCGGAAAAACTGCAGCAGCGAGCGTGGTATGCGCGGTCTGCTGTGGAAATATTTCGTATGTGAGGCCGATACAAGTCTGTAGATATTATATAGACCGACATAGTCACGGGCCAGCAGGATTATATGGTTGACCTCTCTCCTATGAGCCAGAATCTCATCATCGTTCTGATGCCCTACAAGCTCGTTAAGACGCGACATCTTCGTGGCGCCGGCTTTTGCCAGTAAGGCGACGAGTGCGTGACCACAAGCCTCAGCATCATCCTCGGCTCTATGATGGCGTCCTAATTCAACACCGAGAGCAGCACAGACCAGATTAAGCTTGTGGCTGTTAAGCTCAGGCATGAGCGCCCGCGACATGGCCAATGTATCAATTACAGGCATATTAAATTTGATTCTCGGATCGGCCTCAGAATCAGTTCTGAAGCCTTCATAACGCAGAAATCCGACGTCAAAAAAAGCATTATGAGCGACTAGCGGCATATCGCCGATAAAATCAGCCAGCTCATGAATAGCTTCGAGCGGAACACGTCCACCCCTTAGCATTTCACTGGTTATACCTGTTATTTCAGTAATTTTTGCTGGTACAGGGATTCCCGGATCGACAAAACAGACGAAGCGGTCAGCTGTTTTCCAACCACCCGCGCCATCAGGACTGAAACGGACGGCCGCGATTTCGATCACTCTGTTTTCGGACGGATCCAGACCGGTCGTCTCGACATCAAGCGCCACGAAGCCTTCAGCCAGATCAGCATCCTGATCGAAGCCCCAGCAGACAGACGGCCCGTCATCAACGAGATAGCCCTCAAGTCCATAAATGACCTTGATATCCTTACCCTTTCGTTTAAGCGCCTGTTGAGTATTACAGGCATCGGGAAAAGACTGGACGACGCCATGATCAGTTACGGCTACTGCCGACTGACCGAAGGAAGCAGCCATCTTGACTAATGAAGCAGCGTCACAGATCGCGTCCTTTGTACTCATTTTGGTATGTGCATGCAGCTCAATGCGCTTGATTTCTGATTGGTCCTGTCTGCCTGGACGGGCTGATGCTTTTTGTACACCTAGTACTCTGGCCTGCAGATCGTTTGCGAATTGCGAATCAAAGCTGATCTCAGCCTGAACTCGAACGCGGCCTTTTTTAAGGCTCTCTACCAGTTCGTTTTCTTCCTCGGGTTTAGCAAATAAAATACATTGAATCGAGCTGGTCAGATCGGTAATGGCGAATTTTACCAATACTCTGGTTCCCTGACTTACCTCTCTCGTTTCTAGAGCAAATGTATCGCCTTCAATTACGACCGTGCCAGATTCGCTGTTCAGGTCCTTTACAGGTGTAACCTTCAGCTCAGGATTCAAGCGTCCCCAGATCATATTTTCAGCCTTGGGCATGCGTTTGTACTGACGTTGAGGCTTAGTGTTTTTATCATTAGCAGCAGATTGAGCTCTCTGAGGCGGCCTTGTTTGGGCACCAGTTGGTGGTGGTACCTGTGGACCTGGATCGGAAGAGTCAACTGAAGAAGTTCTGGCCTCATTGGCAAGCCGGCTCGATTTCATATCCATTTTGCGGGAATGTTCGGCGATGTCGCCTTTTACCGGTATCAGACAAAAGGTCGCCGGCAGATTCTGATAATTGCTGCAGAGGTCTTGCAGCTCAGGCATTTTGCTGTTTTCAATGATCGAACAGCAGTCTGCCTGCAGATGGACCTCAACCCTTGAACTATCATGCTTGAAGCTGGCGTTTTTCAGCATCGAGGCCAAAAAGGCATTGCGAAGTCTAAGATGGCGCAGCATCCAGGGCACAAGTTCAACGGTGTAATTGCAAATGTCCTCGCTATTTAGTCCCGCCGGCATCTGCTGGCTGATGATGACTTCTCTTGTATCAAGCTTCTGCTCCAGAGCTTCCTCCAGACGGCAAAGCAAAGAAGGCTCGCACAGACGTTCCGGAGCTGACCGGATCAAAAGCGTACCTGTTTTTTTAACTGTCAGTTCTTCGACAGTGCCTCCAATGTCACTCAGCTCAGGCAGTATGCTATGTCCCGGCAGCAGCCAGGCAAAAAAACTCTTATAATCAGCTTGCATTATTTATCCTGTGTTCCCTTCCTGGTATTTTCTCTTTCCTGACAGATTTCATCGGCCAGTGCCAGCAGTGCGGCCACTGCCTCGTTTTCCGGAACCTTGCGGACGATCTCGCCTCGCCGGAAGATAATGAATTCTCCGCGCCCCCCGGCTATGCCTATATCGGCTTCTCTGGCCTCGCCAGGACCGTTGACAGCACAACCCATGACTGCGACCTTGATAGGCTCTCTGATGCCCTCTAAGGCCTTCTCAACCTCACCAGCTATTCGTACCAGATCAACAGCCGTACGGCCGCAGGTGGGGCAGCTGATCAAGAGCGGGCCGCGGTCGCGCAGGCCCAGAGACTTCAAAATACTATATGCTGCTTTTATCTCCTCAACCGGATCAGCGGTCAGGGATACTCTTAGTGTATCACCTATTCCTTCAGCCAACAGGGTGCCGATGCCGACTGCCGACCGAATTACACCATCACGCAATGTGCCGGCCTCTGTGACGCCAAGATGAAGTGGATAGTCGGTCATCGTCGATAGCAGACGGTAGGCATTGATCGTTAGTGCCGGATCAGAGGCCTTGATTGAGATAACGATGTCATTGAAATCATATTTCTCGATCGATTTTGTGGCTTCCATGACAGAAACACTCATAGATCTGGCATTGACCCCGCCGTATTCATCTATGATCTTGCGATCTAGCGAGCCGGAATTGACACCAACTCTTATCGGGATATTTCTGGCCTTGGCAGCAAGTACAACTTGTCTGATCCTGTCCTCACTGCCAATATTTCCCGGGTTTATCCTTATTTTATCTGCACCGGCCTCGATAGCGGCCAGCGCCAGTCTATAGTCAAAATGAATATCTGCGACTAATGGCAAGGGTGATTTTTCGCGTATCCTGGCAAAAGCCTCCGCAGCTTCAAGATCAGGTACAGCTAGTCTGGTCATTTCACAGCCAGCCTCGGCCAGCTGCTCAATTTGTCTTATACTGGCTTTTACATCTCTTGTATCTGTATTATTCATGGACTGTACAACTATAGGCGCACTGCCGCCTATGACCAGATCGCCGAGACGAA
The DNA here is from genome assembly GCA_012727965.1 of Clostridiaceae bacterium. GTDB lineage: Bacteria > Bacillota > Clostridia > Saccharofermentanales > UBA5734 > JAAYFZ01. The sequence continues at coordinate 11,156 of JAAYFZ010000056.1, read as the reverse complement.
TTTCTCTGGTCTGGCGTCTGCTGAAATCAAAAGCTCCTATGTCGGTCATAAATTTTCCTCCCTGTCAGAACGAAGCATTGATAATCTTAGCCGCCGGTCAACCTCATTATATCGAAGGTCAGACCGAGAAGAGCCAAGCCTATGATCAGGGTAAAACCTACCAGACCTATAATATTCTGCGTTTTTATAGAGAGTCTCTTACCGCGAACAGCCTCGATACCGGTTAATATCAGGTGGTTGCCGTCAAGCGGCGGAATCGGCAGAAGATTCATGAAGCCCAGGCTGACAGAAATCAGAGCGAACATCCAGAGCAGCTGATAAACGGTGTCTTTTACCGGTTGTTTCTGTTCTACAACATCGCCGATCATGCTAACAACACCAACAGGTCCGGACAAGGTATCCTGAGGTCTCACACTTCCGGAAAACATCATGCCGATGCTGCGGATTGTCACTTTTACTATCGACCAGCTCCACTGAAATGATTGCACGATCGCCTGACCGAAACTATTGCTGGCGGCAAAAAATATACCGTCCGGCAGTCTGTCATTGTACTTGGTAGCAGTCATCGTCAGGTCCATTTCCTCGCCGTTTCTAATTACACTAATGGCAAAAGGCTGGCCCGCGCTGTCCTGCACTGCCTGTTTGAAAGCCGCGCTATCGCTATAAGGAGCGCCATCTGCAGCTACCAGGACATCTCCAGCCTGGAGTACAGGTGCTCCGTTATTGGAATCAGCATCAACTGTGTTAACTACAGCTCCGCCATTTTCCAGTTCAGCCGACACCGTTATGCCCAGTCGGTATTGTTCCACCATTCTTGGAATCAGCTCTATCGTCTTCTCACTGCCGTCTGCGGTTTCTATTTCAAGTTTTACATTGTCTTCAGCACCAAGAAACATCTCAACACCTGTATAATCGAGTGTTGTTCTGATGCGATCACCATTTGCCCGCACGATGCGGTCTCCTGCCTCGAGACCTGCTTCATAGGCCAGAGTGTTTTCGGCAGTACCGGCGATAACTGGAATCGTCACACCGAAGCTGCTGAACATAATCAGAAATGCCAGAACACCAGACAGAAGATTAAGAGCAGGACCGGTAACCAGCACAATTGCCCTGGCCCAGCGCGGTCTATTGTAAAAATAGCCAGATTGATCCTCATCTGTACCATCATTGTAGACATCATCGTCTTCATCTCCGGCAAAACGTACGGATGCGCCAATCGGCAGAAGCTTGATATTGTATCTTATACCGTTCTTTTTCCATTCAAACAGAACAGGTCCCATGAAAATCGAGAATTCTGTTACCTTGAACCCCAGTTTTCTGGCTGTAAGATAATGACCCAATTCATGAACGATCATCATTATGCTAAGAAACATTATTCCGATCAAAATTCCAACAAAGCCCATTGTTTTGACTCCTTTCGGTCTGCGACAGGAAAATTATATCAGTCTGCGCAGCCGTTTATCGTATCAAAGAGACCTGGTAGTCTCTCTGGCCCAGAGATCAGCTGCCATTATTTCGGGAAAATCGAAATTTGTCGACCATCCTGATTTCTGATGCATTTCCATTATTTTTTCAACCTGGACAGCTATATCGGCAAAAGCTAACTTGCCGGCCAAAAAGCGCCAGACAGCTTCTTCGTTCGCTGCGTTCATAACTGCGGGCATCGTACCACCAACTGCAGCTGCTTCATATGCCAAAGGCAGTAGTCTGAATGTTTTGGTATCCGGTTGCTCAAATGTCAGGTTTCTGGCCTGAGGGTCAAAAGGATCAAATCTTCTGTCACCCGAAGGCTGCCTTTCAGGCCAGGTAAGAGCAAGTTGAATCGGATGCTTCATATTCGGGAAGCCCATTTGCGCAATTACAGAACCGTCTGTAAGCTCCACCATAGAATGAATTATACTCTGAGGATGAACAACAACTTCAATATTTTCAACGGGGCATTCAAAGAGCCAGGCTGCCTCTATGACCTCCAGGCCTTTATTCATAAGAGTTGCTGAATCTATAGTAATTTTCCCGCCCATTTTCCAGGTGGGATGAGCCAGAGCCTGTTCTACAGTTATGTTCCTGAGATCTTCAGGTTTTCTGCCGCGAAAAGGTCCACCGGAAGCAGTTAACAATATTCTTTTCAGACTATGCTCGGGTGAACCTGCCAGGCACTGCCAGATTGCTGAATGCTCACTGTCTACCGGCAGCAGTCTGACGCCGTATTCTTTTGCCAATGGCATAACTAGAGCCCCGCCGGCAACTAGTGTTTCTTTGTTAGCCAGTGCGATATCCTTGCCTGCTCTGATGGCTGTCATAACAGGCTCCAAGCCGGCTACGCCAACCATGGCGGCAACAACCGCATCCGCACTAGAAATCGTAGCGACAGCATTATTACCGGTCATCCCATGCAATATCTCTGGCATATCGGGGAAATCATTTAGCGCTTCCTTAAGTTTGCCTGCTAATTCTGCATTATCTACACTAACCAGTTCGGGTCTGAATTCTCTGATCTGTTTTTCCATAAGCTCAATATTTTGAGCACAAGCCAGAGCGGCTATCTTGATATCAAGATGGTGGCAAACTTCAAGAGTCTGTGTGCCGATAGAACCTGTAGACCCTAAAATAGAAATAGTTTGAATCATTTTTTACTCCCTGTTATTTAAGCGAAATGGCGGGCCAGTATCTCAGCCACAAGCACTTCAGTCTGTTGTCATCAGATCTGGAAGAACTGCCAATAGAGAATCGCCAGTAAAAGTGTGATCGGCATTGTGAAAAAAGCACTATCGAAGCGATCAAGGATACCACCATGACCAGGCAGCAGCTTGCCGAAATCCTTGATGCCAACCCTTCTCTTTATTACTGAAGCCAGCCAGTCACCAAGCTGTGAAGCTAAACTGAGCACAACACCGCCAATCAAGGCAAAAAGAAGATGCATCAGCATATCCGGTCTGACTTCTGTTACTCTAATCAAAACAAATTCAGCGTATAAAACAAGTACTATAACTGTACCTGCCAAACCGCCGAGGCAGCCTTCAAGTGTCTTCTTGGGGCTGATTTTTGGCAGAATGTGATGTCGTCCTATGGCAGATCCGGTAAAATAAGCAGCAACATCAGAAGCCCACGGCGCAATCAGCGCCAGAACCAGCCAATACCAGCCAAGAGGTACATAGTACAGAAGCAGCACTGAGCAAGTCAAAGGGAATGCAGTATAGGCCATGATCAGCGATCCTGCTGCAACAGACATTAACTGCTCCGGACCGGTTTTTATCAAAGGGATGATCAGATTCATCATCATGAGTCCAAGCAAAACAGAAAGTGAAAGAGCAAGAGCTGCTGCCGCTCCATTCCAGGCATCAAGCGCAATTACATCTGATGTCAGCTTAAGCAATAGCGGCAGTAAAAATGTAAGTGAACCAATAAATATCGGCCATCTGACCATTTTCAGGCCACCTGCCTCTGCTGCGTTAAGCAGCTCTTGAACAGTCATGATACTAACAAATACCAAAAGAATCGTTGGAATCCAGGGCCAGCGGATACCAGGCCCCATAAAAAGCGCGACGCCTAGAGTGAATAATATCCCTGTTATAACACGCTGTCTCATTTCGCTCCAATACCTCCAAAACGCCGATCTCTGTTTGTGTAAGCCGTCAAAGCATCAATCATGCAGTTCTCATCGAAATCAGGCCACATGACATCAGAAAACCAAAACTCAGCATAGGCAGACTGCCAGAGCAGAAAATTCGATAGACGCTGCTCGCCGCTTGGTCTTACTATCAAGTCTGGATCAGGTATGTCCGGCAGATAGAGACTGCGTTTGATATCATTTTCACTAATATTTTCAGGTGCAAGACTGCCGCTGCTGACCTCATGTGCCAGCTTCTGAAAAGCCTGAACAAGCTCTCTGCGTCCGCCATAATTAATTGCCACGATCAGCTGCATTTTGTTTCTGGTTGCTGATTCAACTTCTGCCTCAGCGATGATTTTCTGAATATTATCAGGCAACGCGGCGATATCACCGGAAAAACGCAGTCTTATTCCTTCCTGGGCCAGCTCACGGTCATACCGATGGAAAAACTCAACAAACAATTCCATCAAAGCATGGACTTCATCGTCAGGCCTGCTCCAGTTCTCTGTCGAGAAAGCATATACTGTCAGATATTTTATACCTCTGCGGCCACACATGCGGCAGAGATTTTTTAGATTTTCCGCACCAGCCCGATGACCTGCCTGTCGCGGAAGATTTCTCTGTTTTGCCCAGCGGCCATTTCCGTCCATTATAACGGCCATGTGCTCCGGGATATCGAGTTTATCAGGCGCAGCGCTGCCATGATCGACAGGCTGATTATCATTAGTATCACTTTTCGAACGACGCATCGACGAAAAGAGCCAGGACAGTTTCTGCGATAATTTCATTAAATTTCAGGCAGTGTGCCTATCCTCCTGTTTTTAATAAGAAACCGGGCGTTTCCACCCGGTTTCTATATCAGGCTGTGTACCCTGTCGATTTATCTTTTTAGGATCGCTGCCAACTCACATATGCGCTTGCACACGATTCTGCAGTGTTTATCACAGCTCCATCAGATCTTTTTCTTTGATCTCAACAGCCTTATCAATATCAGCGATATAGTGATCTGTCAGCTTCTGCATTGCTGTTTCAACTTCAGACATCTGATCTTCAGTTATATCTTTTTTCTTGAGTAGTGCACGATAATGATCGATACCCTCTCTCCTCAAATTTCTGATTGCTATTTTTGACTCTTCACCATATTTGCCGATTTGTTTAGCCAAATCGCGACGGCGTTCCTCAGTCAGGGCCGGGAAAACAAGTCTGATCAGCTTGCCGTCATTTGACGGATTGATGCCAAGATCGGATGCCTGAATTGCTTTTTCAATTAGTTTTAGTGAGGTTGGATCCCATGGCGAGATCATTATTACCCTCGGTTCAGGAACCTGTACATTGGCAACCTGATTTATTGGTGTTGGAACACCATAATACTCAATTGTGATGTGATCGAGAACCTTCGCATTTGCGCGGCCTGCACGGATGGCATTAAATTCATCCTGCAATACACTCAAGGTCTTCTTCATCTTCTCCTCATAAGGTAAAAATGAATCCTTAGTAATCTCTATAGAAACCATATCTGCACCTCCGAATTATGATCTCAGATCATTATACCCAATCAACACTATGTTATCAATCAGTTTACTATCGTTCCAAGATCCTGTCCCTCAGCCATACGAAGTATATTATCAGGATCTGACATGCTGAAAACAGCTACAGCTATTTTGTTATCACGACACAATGCAGCAGCTGTAGCGTCCATAACACCAAGACTCATCTGCAATACCTCATCATGGCTGATTTTGTTGTATTTAACAGCATCGGAAAACTTGTTTGGATCCTTGTTATAGACACCGTCGACCATTGTAGCCTTGAAAATAATATCCGCCTCTATTTCTGAAGCCCTTAGGGCTGCAGCTGTATCGGTCGAAAAGAACGGATTGCCGGTTCCACAGGCAAAGATTACTACACGGCCTTTTTCAAGATGTCTGATCGCTCTCTTGCGAATATAAGTCTCAGCAATTTGACGCATCTCGATCGCACTGAGCACTCTGGTAACAGCACCAGCCTGTTCAAGAGCATCAGACAAGGCTAGAGCATTTATACTTGTAGCCAGCATTCCCATATGATCAGCCGTCACACGATCCATGCCTTCACTGCTGCGGCCACGCCAGAAATTGCCTCCGCCGACAACAATGGCTACCTGAACATCCATCTCTGACAGCTTCTTGATCGTATTGCCAAGAACCTGCAGAACTTCATTGTCAAGTCCTGTACCCTTCGGTCCTGCTAGTGCTTCACCACTGATCTTAAGAAGAATTCTTCGATAAATTGCTGACATGATCAACCTCCATAGATTTTCTGTATTTGATTATCTTTAAAAAAAGGGACATGCAAGGCATGTCCCTCTGATTTATCGTTTAGGGTTTACTTGATCTGCTTCATGACCTCGTCAGCAAAATTCTCTTCACGTTTCTGCAGCCCTTCACCCATTTCATAACGGGTAAAGCGGCGAACTGTAATATTCTCACCGATAGTTGCGATCAGCTGTGTTAGAACTTCACGGACCTTTTTGGAGTCATCTTTGATGAAACTCTGCTCAAGCAGGCAGTTCTCATCATAAAACTTGCTCAGACGGCCTTCGACGATCTTATCAACGATCTTCTCAGGTTTGCCTTCGTTGAGAGCCTGGTTACGCACGATCTCACGCTCTTTTTCCAAGGCATCAGCAGGAACTTCTTCCTTTGATACCCATCTTGGACTCATAGCAGCGACCTGCATTCCCAGTTCTTTTACAAATGTGCGGAAGTCTTCATTCTTAGCAGCGAAATCTGTTTCGATGTTTACTTCGATCAGAACGCCAACACGACCGCCCATATGAATATATGATTCGACGATACCCTCAGCTGCAATACGGCTGGATTTCTTCTCAGCTGTGGCAATGCCCTTTTCGCGCAGCCACTTGATTGCCTTCTCCATATCACCGTTCGATTCAGTCAGAGCCTTCTTACAGTCCATCATGCCTGAACCGGTTTTCTCTCTAATCTCTTTTATCATTTCTAATGTAACAGCCATTAACAAAACCTCCTGATATGTAATGATAGTACTTGTGAAACTGATAACAAAATGAAGTTATTATGCTTCTTCTTCAGTTTCTTCAACTTCTGCTGCAACTGCTTCTACTGTCTCAACTGCCTCTACTGTCTCTTCAGCTTCAGCTGTCTCTTCTACGGCATTGGCGGCAGCGGCACTGTCAGTCATCTCGAGCTGTTCGCCCTGACGGCCTTCAAGCATAGCATCAGCCATCTTGCCTGCAATTAGTTTAACTGCGCGGATAGCGTCATCATTACCAGGAATAACATAATCAACCTCTTCCGGATCACAGTTAGTATCTACTATACCAATGATGGGGATATTAAGGCGACGTGCTTCCATAACAGCGATATGTTCTTTTCTTGGATCGACTACAAACAGACATGAAGGAAGACCAGGCATCTTCTTGATACCACCGAGGTTCTTCTCGAGCTTCTCCATCTCAAGTTTAAGCTTAGCAACTTCTTTTTTCGGAAGGACATCAAATGTGCCATTCTCCTGCATCTGCTCAAGCTCTTCCAGACGATGTATTCTCTTCTTAATTGTTGAGTAGTTGGTCAGAGTACCACCCAACCAACGATTGTTGATGAAGTACATGCCACAACGCTCTGCTTCTTCACGGATAGAGTCCTGAGCCTGTTTCTTAGTTCCTACAAACAGCATTGTTCCGCCATTCATAGATACCTGACGAGCAAACATATATGCCTCGTCTGCCTTACGGACTGTCTTCTGCAGGTCAATGATATAGATACCATTGCGCTCTGTGTAGATGTACTCTGCCATTTTCGGATTCCAGCGACGGGTCTGATGACCAAAATGTACACCGGCTTCCAAAAGCTGTTTCATGCTGATTACTGCCATTTTTAATTTCCTCCTGTTTATTCCACCACGGGTACTTAAGTCGAAGACCTTGTTTAGTCGACAACAGGCATAGTCGTCCCGTGTGCGTATTTAGATCGCTCAGTATTTTAACACGTTACTTTGCTTATGACAAGTGGCCTCGGCTGATATATAATAATAGCAGTTTGGTTTTGTTCATGACTCCACACTATTATTAGCGGAGGTTATATCGATGATATCGAAACAGCTCGGAAAACTTGCAGACAAATATGATTGGAAGAGACATCAAGAGAACGAAGAAGACATTACTTTGTTCGGTGATTTTAATGGATTTCTGTTTACCGCAATGGAGGGAAAAGGTTTCAAAGCCTTCTTCACGCCTGTTGCCGGAATCGGTAAACAACAACTCCATCAGCTCAGAACCTGGTTAGAAGATAACAAGCGCGAACTGAGAATAAGAAACTACGAATTATCGGACAATTTTCTTTGTATCCGACTCCAGGAAGAATGGCTGCCCAGATCAGTCGAAAAAATGGAGAGCTTCCTGATTCGATTGACTGGTCTTCTCGACGAACTTGATCTGCCCGAAAACAGCTGTGCCATTTGCGGATCACCAGCTGATAAAAAGGGGTTGTATGTTGGTTTACTCTGTCATCTCCATCCTGAGTGTCAGAGTAAGCCTGGTATTGATTTTACTGCAGAAGCAGAAGTCAGCGATATCAGCTCTGCGGACATGTCATCAGTACCATCTCAGGAAATAATCAATAAACTAGCAGAATCAATGAACATTTATCGACAGCCACTAATAGATACTGTGACCAAAATTTGCAGCATTCCCAGCGTCAAAGGATCTCCTGAGCCAGATGCGCCTTATGGTCGTCAGACAGCAGAGGTACTTCATGCTTTTCTTGAGGAGGGTTCAACCCTGGGCTTCATGACAGCTTCATTGGAAAACCGTGCCGGCTATATTGAATGGGGTCAAGGTGAGGAAATGATTGCCGCTCTTTGCCATCTCGATGTCGTACCAGCAGGTCAGGGTTGGCTGAACGATCCCTTCAATCCAGCTGAAATCAACGGCAGACTGACAGCTAGAGGAACTGCTGATGACAAAGGTCCGGCAGCAGCTGTTCTATACGCTATGAAGGCACTAAAGGATGAAGGATTTGTTCCGAAACGCCGTATACGCCTGATCGTTGGCCTTGATGAAGAAAGCGGCAGCGAATGTATGGAATGGTACAGCATGCATGAAGAACTGCCAGTAGCAGGCTTCACAGCGGACGCGTCTTTTCCCGTAATACACGCTGAAAAAGGAATTGCCCAAGTAGTTTTAACGATCGATGAAAAACAAGATGAATCTGACTCGCTCAAGCTTGTCGCTGCCAGCGGCGGCGACGCTGCCAACATGGTTCCCGGTAGTTTTCAAGCAGAGTTTTCAGACAGAGAGCCCTTCATAGTAAAAGGCAGACAGGCTCATGCCAGCAGACCGGAAGATGGTGACAATGCGATTACGAAGGGGGTTTACGCTTTGCAGCGAGAGCTTCATTCAGTCAGCTCACATCATCCCTTTATATCTGCCTATACTCAATTGTTCCCTGCTGATCGCCCGGGCAAATTAATAGATTTTGATCTTAGTGATGAATATGGCGAGCTGACAGCAAATCCTGGAATTGTCAGGCTAGATGCCGAAGGCGCTGCTCTGACTGTGGATATACGCTATCCTGTAACGTGTAATTTCGAAACTGATCTGCAAGCTCCGTTCGAAGCTTTGACTGCTCAGCTAGGATTTAGCTGCCATTGGAAGACCCATTTGGAGCCACTGTTTTTAAACCCTGACTCGAGACTCATTCGTACAATAAATGACATTTACCAGAGTATGACGGAAACACAGGCAGCTCCGGAAGCTATCGGCGGCGGAACCTATGCCCGTGCTGTTCCCAATATAGTCGCGTTCGGGCCGGCTTTTCCCGGTGATCCTGATGTTTGTCATCAAGCTGATGAGAGTGTGGATACCGGCCGCCTGCTGGCCGCAAGTGCTATTTATCGGGAAACATTAAGAGCTCTCGCTGATAAATGAGAGGAAGTTTGAGGAGAATTCATGTCTGATCTACCAGTGCTTCATACAGCAAGGCTGATGCTGCGAATTCTTGGTGAAGACTCCGCACATCTTGTCAGCGATTATTATCTCCGAAACAGGCATTTTCACCAGCCTTGGTTTTCTTCCCGCAGCGACGAGATTTTTACAGCTAGACAACAGCAGAAAAATCTCCAGACCGAGCTTAAGGATTTCAACAATGGCCGGGCGCTTCCTTTTTGGCTTTCACTTAGAAATGAACCTAAGCGAATAATCGGACGCTTCGCATTGACTAATATGATTCATGGCAGTTTTCGTTCCTGTATTGCAAGCTGGCATTTAGATGAAAAGCTTATAGGTCAGGGATATGCAAGAGAGGCTGGTCAGGCTGCAATGGCTGCTGCATACAATGATTACAAGCTGCATAGGATTGAAGCGAATATTCTCCCTGCCAATTTTCGTTCAATTAAATTGGCTGAAATGCTCGGTTTCGAGCTGGCAGGCTATGAAAACAGATATCTCGAGATCAATGGTGAATGGGAAGATCATTTGCATTATGTGAAAATGGCTGATGGCCCTTATTATCAGGGGTATGAATTGCCTGAACTCACAGATGATCATGTTTTGCTCAGACCTCTGCGTCAGAGTGATATCAGTACACTTGTACAATATTTTTCAGAAAATAATGAACATCTTATAGCTTATAATCCTACTCTGCCGACAAGCCTGCAGACAGATAGCTACTGGCGCAGACATCTTCTTCGTGCCCAGAATGATAATGAGCGTGGAATCACAATGAATATAGGCATTTTTCTCAAAGATCGACCCGATAAGCTGATCGGCTGTCTTGAGATCAGAGATATTCTTAAGGCGCCGTACAATTGCTGTGAGCTAGGCTTCTCTCTAGACAGCAGATTAACAGGTCAGGGTTTTATGCTCAAGTCTCTGAGTCTTATTCTTAGCTGGCTGTTTACATATTTAAATATCAATAGAGTACATGCCAGATATTTGCCTGGAAATCTCCGCAGCGAAAAAGTTCTGGAAATGCTTGGTTTCAAACGCGAAGGGCTTCAACGCCAGGCTATTATCACAGAAAAAGGCAGTCAGGATCTGGTCCTGACTGCGCTGCTTGCCGAAGAATTCTGCTGGATCGAATAAATAGATCATACCGTAAGAGCATTAAATCATCATTACATCATAATTTCTTTACACGCCTCAGAAGTGCTTCCATAAATGGCTCACCCGATGGCGGCAGCACTTCATTTGCTGCTGCCTTGACATGGTCAGAAGCTTGACCCATCGCAAAAGCATAGTCAGAAACCTTGAACATCTCAATGTCATTTTCCTGATCTCCAACCACTACTATTTTCCTGTTTTGTATGCACAGTGGATCCATCAGTTGGGGCAACATCTTAAGGGCATTGCCCTTGGAAACACCAGCTGACATAATATCCAGCAGTGTCGGATAAGAACAAGTGGCTGACAAGCTATTCTGATGGTTTCTATCAATCAGTTCACGAGGAGCTGACAGATCTTCAAGCGTTCCGACAAATAGAACCTTGTATACATCATCTGGCAATTCTCTGGTATTGGCGACAGGATATG
>JAAYFZ010000055.1 GCA_012727965.1 Clostridiaceae bacterium | reverse complement strand
CGTGTATATGATCAGTATGGCTCATCCAACAGGTCGTCTCGCTCGAGACATCGTGGAACAGCTTACTTGCGGAATTTACGCAGACATCAGTCTTGCCGTATTCGCGTTTCTCAGGACGCTGCACCTGCCCGCCCAGCATGACAGACATCAGCTGCGCGCCATAGCAAATACCAAGTATCGGCAAGCCAAGCTCAAATACAGCCTGATCACAGCGCGGCGAATCGGCCGCTGAAACACTGCTTGGTCCGCCGGTAAAAATGATACCCTTATAGCCGCCCTCTCTGATTTTGTCAATTGAAACGGTATATGGCAAAACCTCACAGAACACATTGTGCTCACGAACTCTTCTGGCAATCAGTTGATTATACTGCCCACCGAAATCGAGCACCAAAACTGCTTCATGCTTCAAGCTTATTTCCTCCAGCTGTAATCAGCGATATATAATTTCTTCACGACGCGGTCCGTTTGAGACCATTTTAATCGGTACACCGAGTTCCTTCTCGATGAACAATACGTATTTCTGGGCGGCCTCAGGCAATTTGCGGAAATCAGTTATTCCGCGGACATCCTTGTTCCAGCCAGGCAGGGTTTCAAATACCGGTTTGGCACGATTAAGATCGACTGTTGCCGGGAAGCTCTTCGTAACCTGTCCGTCGATCTCGTAACCAACGCAAACGGGAATTTCATCGAGATAGCTGAGAACATCGATAGCGGTCAGCACGACCTGCGTTGCACCTTGTACACGACAGCCATATCTGGTTGCTACACAGTCAAACCAACCCATACGTCTCGGTCTGCCGGTTGTCGCACCGAATTCACCCGCATCACCACCACGACGGCGCAGCTCATCTGCCTGATCACCGAAGATCTCACTGACGAAATCACCAGCACCGACAGCACTTGAGTAGGCCTTTGTCACGGCGATAATATCTTTTATCTCATATGGAGGTAATCCTGCACCGACAGCACCATAGCCAGCCAATGTAGATGATGATGTGGTAAAAGGATAGATACCGAAATCCGGATCCTTGAGCGAACCGAGCTGACCCTCTAGCAGAATCATCTTATCTTCCTGTACCGCTTTGTATAAGTAACTAACTGTATCGGCAACATATGGTTTGATGGCATCACGCCACTCAACCAGCTGGGCGAAGATCTCATCGACCGAAAGAGTCGGCTTATGATAGAGATGTTCAAGTATTACATTCTTAACAGTCAGCACACTCTCAAGCTTCTCACGCATATAGGCATCATCGTAGAGCTCACTGACCTGAAAACCGATCTTGGCATATTTATCTGAGTAAAAAGGCGCGATACCTGATTTGGTCGAACCAAACTGCTTGTCGCTCAGACGCTCCTCTTCATATTGATCGAACAATATATGATAAGGCATTACGATTTGAGCACGATTTGAGATCATCAGACGCGGCGCTGGAACGCCGCCCTCGGTTACATGCTTGAGCTCTTTTAATAGAGATGGGATGTTAAGCGCGACACCATTGCCGATTATGTTGACGGCTCTGCTGCTGAAAGAACCAGAAGGCAGCAGATGCAATGCGAATTTACCATAATTGTTGATGATAGTATGGCCGGCATTGGCACCACCTTGAAATCGGATAACGATATCAGCCTGTGCAGCCAGCATGTCAGTAACTTTTCCCTTGCCTTCGTCGCCCCAGTTGGCACCTACGATAGCTCTGATCATTAAGAGTCCCCCTTCGGATCCATGTGATCAGGATAGATCTACCCTGAACACTCCTGCATAAAATGGCAAAAGACGTCTCCCTCTATGCGACTTCGAGACGTCTCGCCCTGAATATTATATAATGGTGGCTTTTGCACTGTCAAACCAAATTTGCAAGTTTGAAAGTTCAATATTTCATGCAATTTAGAACAATTGGCTGATCCTCTCAACGGCTTCTGCGGTCTTAACATCACTGCCAAAAGCAGTCAAGCGGAAATAGCCCTCGCCGCAGGGTCCGAAACCACTGCCCGGAGTACCGGCAATGCCGGCCTGTACCAGCAAATAATCGAAGAAATCCCATGAGCCCATCTTGTCCGGCGTTTTCAGCCAGATATATGGTGCGTTGACAGCGCCATATACCTCCCAGCCTAGTCGGCTGAGACCTGTATAGATCGTTTTTGCATTTCGCTGATAATAAGCAATCGTCTCTCTGATCTCCCGCTGACCCTGCTCTGAGAAAACAGCCTCACCGGCACGTTGTGTCAGATAAGATGCGCCATTAAATTTTGTCGACTGACGCCGCGACCAGAGCTTCCTGACTTCAACCCCACCAACCTTCAGCTCTCTCGGCACGATGGTATAGCCGAGCCTGATTCCAGTGAAGCCTGCCAGCTTGGAGAAGCTGCAGAATTCGATGGCGCATTCTCTTGCACCCTCGATTTCAAAAATACTATGTGGCAGATCCTCTGTGATATATG
>JAAYFZ010000054.1 GCA_012727965.1 Clostridiaceae bacterium | reverse complement strand
GTGTATGTTCAAGTGTCTGAACCAGATTTGGCTTCAAGGCATCTTTTAGCAGAGCTGTCATAGCACCGTCTGCATTCAGTTGTCCTGCGGTAACCGGTTCATTATTATAAGTGTAGGCAATTACGATTTTACGGATCCTTTTCTTAAGATCTTCAAGATCGGTGGCCAGACAGAGTATAGCCATAACTTCCGAGGCAACTGTGATTTGGAAGCTGTCCTCGCGGGGGACGCCGTTAAGAGGTCCACCCATACCAATCATAATATCCCGCAGAGCACGATCATTCATATCCAGACAGCGTTTCCAGACGATGCGTCTGGGATCGATCTGCAGTTGATTTCCCTGCTGTAGATGATTATCAAGCATTGCTGCCAGTAAATTATTGGCTGAAGTGATCGCATGCAGATCGCCGGTGAAGTGTAGATTGATGTCTTCCATCGGTAAGACCTGTGCATATCCGCCGCCTGCGGCCCCGCCCTTGATACCAAAAACAGGTCCGAGAGAAGGTTCGCGCAATGCGATTATTGCCTTCTTGCCAATAAGTCCAAGCGCCTGCCCCAAACCAACGGTAGTGGTTGTTTTTCCTTCTCCGGCCGGAGTCGGATTGATAGCTGTAACAAGAACAAGATGGCCGTCTGTATTACCTGCAGTTCTGGCTACAAGCTCGTCACTTAGTTTTGCCTTGTAGTGGCCGTAATACTCAAGCTCGCTCTCATGTATGCCAAGACCGGATGCGATTTCTCTTATTGGTTTCATATTAGCCTTATTTGCTATTTCAATATCGGTAAGCATCAGTTTCCTCCCTAAAAGTCTAATTTGTAAGACATATGCTAATTTGATAACACATTTTAAGCTCTTTAACAATGTTTAGCAAAAAATTTACATTAGTTGACTGCGGTATTCTTAGGGATTACACAATATTTTGCGTTAGTTTTTATTCGAAACCACAATTTGTTGTGTCATGAGGGCTGTGACAATTTGACTTTAGTCAGTGAAAGTGTTACAATCGCCGCATTGGGGGCCTGATTTTTTTGATATGAAGGAGAATCAGCAGCCGGAGGTGTAACATAAAATGATAGTGAAATCGGACTTGGAAACTTGCCGTAAGGATATGCAGACCAATATTGGCAAGAGAATCAGATTGAGATCAAATGGCGGACGTAAGAGGACAATAGTACAAGAGGGTATTCTTGATAGTTGTTATCCCAATGTATTTACGGTTCGCTGTACGAAGATGAACAAATATTCAGAGCTAGTATCTTTCAGCTATATCGATGTTCTGACCCGTGTCGTTGAGATAGCAGTAGAAGCTGAGGTCGAAGCCTGCAAGTGCTGATTAATTCGATCCCGGCACCAGGGTGAGACAAAATCAGCATAAGTTGATACAGAAGATTAATTTCAGCCTGGCAAGCAGGTTAAGCTTAATTAGCTGTTAATATAGTAATCAATAATTCAGGATATTCTGCGGTTAAGAAAAACTGCAGAGTATCCTTTTTTCTATAGTATAATTACTTGTGTTCCAGCATAGTGAGATCGTCATTTAAGCTCAGTTGCTGCGTCAAATATGTATCCATCCAAGTAAGCTAAGCTAGCTTAATCGGACCAGAAATAAGAAAATCAGGGTGATCAAGATGAAAATGATAGAAGTAGAAGCGCCGGCAAAAATAAACTTATCACTTGAAATAACCGGAATTCGAGATGATGGTTACCACTTGCTAAAATCAGTTATGCAGTCGATCAGTCTGTCTGATAATATCCGAATCACTATCGCAGACGGTCCTGCTGCAATTCGATTGACCGCTAATCAGCCAGAGATACCGCTAGACAGTAGAAACACCTGCTATAGAGCTGCCGAGCACTGGTTGGAAAAATGCGGCAATTCATATAGTATAATGATCGACATCGAGAAGCATATTCCATCAGAGGCTGGTTTAGGTGGAGGCAGTGCCGATGCTGCTGCAGTATTAAGTGGTTTAAACGACCTGGCTGGAAGCCCGCTTAATGATGAAGAACTGCTAGCAGCGGCAGTCAAGACAGGAGCAGATGTTCCATTTTGTTTGCGTGGCGGGACAGCTTTGTGCGAAGGAATAGGTGAGATTATTACTTCATTATCGCCGATGCCCATTAGGCCGTTGCTGCTGCTTAAGCCTGATTTCGGTCTCTCGACACCAGCGGTCTTTCGCGAGTCAGATAGTATGAAGCAATCTTTCTTGCTTGAGCATGATCAAATCCTTGCAGCAATAGATTCAGGAGACTGGCGTCGCCTGGGAAGAGTTAGCGGAAATGTGCTTGAGGCAGCAGCTATGAGAATTAGACCTGAGCTTACGGCTTATCTGGAATTGATGAAATCATTTGATGCCGAAATGGTTATGATGAGTGGATCTGGTACCTGCATTTATGCAGTTTATGAAAATGAAACCACTAGAGAAAAGGCAGCAGCGAATATATCGCGATTGCTCGATCACAATGAACAGCTGATTTATACCTCGACTAAATAAATATGTAAAAGATGGCTTAATTCGTGACTGTTCGTGCCAAATCAATTGGAATCTGCTATTATTACTGCGTATGATTTTGCAGCTTTTTAATGAATGAGTTTTAATAGACTGCCTATTCGTAGAGCTAATTGACAGGAGAAACGCTGATGTCTGGAAATAGCAATAAGTATAATAATGTCCACAGGAAAAGAGGCAGCTTGAGAACAGCGGCTCTCATTGTAACAACGATTATTCTGTCTTTGACGGTTCTGCTTGTAATCAGTCCGTCGATCCGCAACAGCCTTGCTTCAGTCGTGAGGCCAGATCAGATCGAGACTGACATTACAGATAACCAGGCAGATGCTGTAGGGCAGTCTGATGCCACATCTATGGATTCGCCTGCTGATGATAGCTTGCCGAGCGGAGATGATGCGAATCAATCTGAACAGACTGAACCAACAGTAACTGAGACAGAAGCTTATGAAGATATTGAAATTGAACTTGCCGCTACAGGCGATGTCTTGCTGCATATGCCGGTTATCAACGGTGTAGCCCGCACCGTTGAAGGTGAAACGGTTTATCAATTTGAACCTGTTTTTCGCTATATAAAAGACATAATTTACTCGGCCGATTATTCGGTACTAAATTTCGAAGGCACACTAGGCGGACCTCCATACACAGGCTACCCGATGTTTTCGGCTCCTGATGATATTGTGCCTGCGCTTATCAGTACTGGATTCGATTTGGCGAGTACTGTCAACAATCATTCTATAGACAGAGGATTTGATGGTCTGATAAGGACCGCTACAGTCTTCAACGAACAGGGCATGCCTAATATTGGTACAAAAACTTCAGCAGACGCCAAGAGCTACCGAATTGAGGACATCAAAGGCGTCAAAATAGGTTTTAGTTCTTTTTCCTTTGAAACTATTGGTACTGAACAGAATCGAGCTCTGAATGGAATAATTATGCCAAAAGAGGCTGAGCCCTTGATTGACTCTTTTAATCCTTATAGAGATGATGTTTTCGCACAGGATATTCAGAAGATTCTTGAGCGTGTTGAAGCAATGCGCTCAGAAGGCGCTGAGTTTATATGTATGGTTATGCACTGGGGCGAAGAATACAATATCAGCAGCAGTCCATATCAGCAGAAGCTGGCACAGAAACTGGCAGACGCCGGTGTCGATCTGATCATTGGTCATCATCCGCATGTAGTACAAGAAATTGATTTTGTACAGGCAACTAACTCTGACCATGAGATGCTCGTCTATTATTCTCTAGGAAATTTCATCAGCAACCAGTATTTTGATACAGGCAATGCTTCTGGAAGAGGTCAGGATGGTCTTGCGGCTAGAGTCAGAATCACAAAAACAGAGAACGATGTATTCATTTCTTCTGCAGACTATATACCAGTTCATGTGGTAAGAGTCCATGCAGACGGGATACCGTCTCACCGTGTTGTTCCAGTACTCGCTGCCTTGGAAGATCCCCAGGCCTATGAAACAACAACTGAGATGATGAACGCCTCACTTGCCAGGACAGAAGCAGTAATGGCAGCCAACGGCAGCAGCGAAAAAATAAGTCTGACAGCAGTGGGAAAATAACTTAATGCAGCATAGCTGTTCAAGGTTGACAGTCTGAGGTCATGCCTTGTATAATGCTTAAGCTAATGTAAACAAACTCATGGAGGTGAACATAAAATGAAAATGACGTTTCAACCCAAAAGGAGACAGAGATCAAGAGAGCACGGTTTCAGAAAAAGAATGAGAACAGCAGCAGGCCGTGAAATACTGCGTAATCGCAGACTCAAGGGAAGAAAGCAGTTATCTGCCTGAAGACCGCAATCAGTGGTCTTTCTTCTTTTATACCCGTTATCCAGGTGCTGTCAGTGCTTAGGATGAAGGAACGCGGAGCTTATGAAACAAAATACCAGGCTCGTTAAGAATTATGAATTTTCCCGGGTTTATCAGAAAGGCCGACGTGTCTCGGGCAAGGTACTGACAGTACATTACCTGAAAAGGCCAAACCGTGGCCTACGAACAGGGGTCACGGTTAGTCGTCGTTTAAAAGGTGCCGTCAAACGCAACAGATATAAACGACTGATAAGGGAGAGTTTGCGTCTTGTCAGACCTGAACTTAAGTCAGGATATGACATAATCATTATGGGGAAGCTGTATGAACAGGTTCCAGATTATGATTCTGTAAGACTAGACATGAACAGCCTGTTCAAAAGAGCAGGTTTATGGCAGGATAGGTGTGATGGAACATGATAAGGCAAAAAATCAGGTCTCTGGTAGTTAGAGGCATGTTGGCCATGATCAGGTTTTATCAGAAGCATATTTCGAGCCGCCTCGGCAGTCAATGCAAGTATATGCCTACCTGTTCACAATATGCGGTTGAGGCAATTACAAAACATGGACCTGTAAAAGGTCTGGGAATGGCTGTATGGCGGGTTTTGCGCTGTAATCCATTTTCCCGGGGTGGATATGACCCTGTCAAATGAAAGGAGACCAATTCATGGATCTTGCCATTGTTTCGCTGGGTCTGATGGATCCGCTTTACACAGCTTTTGGCTGGGTGATGAGAGTTTTATATGACATAATCGGCAACTATGGTCTGGTTATCATTGTTTTTACGATTATTCTTAGAGGTTTGATGATTCCTCTTGGGATCAATCAGCAGAAGAGCACTCTCAAGCAGCAGGCGCTTTCCGGCGAGATAGCTGAGATCAAGAGACTCTATCCAGATGACAAGGCCAAGCAAAGCGAACTTCAGATGGAGCTATATAAGCATCATGGCGCATCGCCGATGGCTGGCTGTCTGCCTTCTATTCTGCAGCTGATCATTATCTGGCCGATATTTAGAATAATTCAGGCGCCTCTAAAACATATAATGCATGTTTCCTCTGAGAACCTCGATAAGATCGGTCAGATCCTTCAGGGTATGACTGATGCTGCCGGCCAGCCTCTCATATCCGAGAACGCTGCAAAAGCTGCTGCTACGATGAACATTCCTCTTCTTAACGCACTCGAAGCAAATGCTTCTGCACTGTCTCGAGTTGTTAACGAGGGTTTGATAAATCTCGATCAGATGATAAATGTCGACTTTCTCGGCATCAATCTGGGACTAACTCCAACATATAAGCCCAATTTGCTGTTTGGAGATTCAATGTGGACATATCTGCCGCTCCTTTTGATTCCTCTATTCGTTCTAGCTACAACACTAGTACAAATGAAGATATCGAGAATCACAATGCTGAACCGCAAGCAGAAGGAAATTGATAAGGAACGCGACAAGAAGAATCCTGCGCGCGCTGGACAGACTCAGCAGGACAGTTCAGAATCCATGATGAAGAGCATGAACATCATTATGCCTATCTTCATGCTGTGGACGACTTTTACCTTCCCAGCTGCTATGGGACTTTACTGGATCATCGGTAATACGATGATGATCCTGCAGTCCGTTATCATATATTTCTTATTCACAAGAAAATTGGAACAAGCTGGCTTGAATAAGCCAGAGGATAAATCCGGTGAAGTTATGAAAGAAGTTAAGGATGCAGAAGTAGCACATTAACTTATGTGATTACACCGGTTTAGATAATCAGGAGGTTTGAGATGGCTGATTTCGTAGAAAAGACTGCCAAGACAGTTCAACAGGCAATCAATGACGCGCTTGAGGAGCTGGGCATAAATGAGGATAACGCTATAATTGAGGTTCTGGATGAAGGTGAGAGCGGAGGACTTCTTGGTATAGGCAGAAAACCTGCACGTGTCAGAGTAAGTCTTGCTGATTTCGATCAGGAAGCCGGATTGCCTGAAGCTGATTATGCTGACGAAGTAGATGAGAACTATATCGATGATACAGACGATGAATTTGTATCAGTTGAAGGCATTTCAGCATCTGAAGAAGCTGAGTCTGATGAAGAGCCGGTTTACTATGGTGATGATGAATACACTGATGAGCCTGAATCACAGGTAGAAGCCGCAGCTATGGATTATGTGGCTGATATCCTCAAGGGTGTAGGTATACATGGACGCATAAGCTCATATCATGAAGACGGCAATCTACGCATTGATGTATCCGGACAGGACTGTGGCGCGGCCATTGGCAGACATGGCGAGACTCTTGATGCCATCCAGTATCTTACCTCGCTTGTAGCCAATAAGTTTTCTGAAGAACATGTTCGCGTAATTGTTGATATCGGTGGATACCGTAGAAGACGCGAGCAGACATTGATCGGCATAGCAGAGAGAACAGCTTCCAAGGTCAGCCACAGCGGCAGACTGCAGAAGCTTGATCCGATGAATCCTGCTGAGAGAAGAATCGTTCATTCTGCTCTCCAGGGCTATCCGGGAATCACTACCTTCAGTGAAGGTGTCGATCCTGACAGATACATCGTAGTAGCACCTGATAAGCAGGATTGATCTTCAGTCATCGGGCTGACCCCGAAAAGAGCAGATGATAAATGACAGCCGTAGGGGTATTTGACTCCTGCGGCTGTTTTCTTGAGAAAGGTTAATGAAATGACTGAACAAATTTCCAACGAGATTTTACTCGACACCATAGCGGCAGTATCGACTCCGCCGGGTCAGAGTGGTATCGCTCTCATTCGTATTTCCGGACCTGCTGCAGACTGGCTCGGTGATTTACTGTTTGAGCCAATTTCAGCTCGTTTCACGAAGTTTAGTCATATGAAGGGGTATAGCTGTGCACCAGGATATTGGCTAAGTCAGCCTGATAATTCGGGTTCGCGGAGCCGAGTCGACCAGGTGGTAGTTACGAAATTTGTCAGTCCTTCTTCTTTTACCGGTGAAGATGTGCTGGAAATATCCTGTCATGGTTCAGCGGCAGTTAAGCAGGCGATTCTGGACAGTATTTTTGCCGCCGGCATTGCAGCTGCCGGCCCCGGAGAGTTTACAAAAAGAGCTTTTTTGAATGGCAAGCTTGATCTGGCTCAGGCAGAAGCGGTTATGGATCTGATTAATTCAGAAGCTCGAATGCAGGCAGCTGCAGCGATGAAGCAGCTCCAGGGTTCAATATCAACTGAGGTTACAAGAGCTGACCAGTCGATTTATAGGCTTCTTGCTCAAACTGAGTTGATTCTGGAGTTTCCGGAGCATGAAGAAACAGATGAAAATCTCCTTGCTCTAGCAGAACAGATAAGGCAGGTAAGGCAAAATCTCGAACACCTTATTGCCAGCTATCGCCAGGGTAGATTGCTCAGTGAGGGGATGAATGTTGTAATTGCCGGTCGTCCCAATGCAGGCAAATCATCGCTTCTAAATCAGCTGGCCGGTTTCGAACGAGCTATTGTTACTGAGATTCCCGGTACAACGCGTGACACTGTCCAGGAAACAGTTGATCTTGAGGGTCTGCCGATTCATTTGACTGATACAGCTGGTATTCGTCTTTCTAACGATCCTGTTGAGAAACTTGGCGTTGAGCGGGCCCGTCGTGCGATTGAGGCTGCCGATCTTGTCATCTGGCTGATATCGCCGCCTTTTGCCGATATAGAAGAGGAGATTTCTGAGATCAAACG
>JAAYFZ010000053.1 GCA_012727965.1 Clostridiaceae bacterium | reverse complement strand
TCCTTAATTCTAACAGATTTATATAAAGATTTAACATAGTTACTTGTAATATCAGGGGATGTTTAGGACGTTTTCTTGCCTATAATCTCAAACGAGCAATTAATATGGTAGGAGTACAGGCAATAGTAGAGCAAATCAGGAGCTGAATACCAGAAACTTTTTGCGTTTTTCTTGTTTATTACAATTATTATATCTATAACGCAAAAAGAGCGCCAATTACAGCGCTCTTTTTGTTTCATAATCCGACTTTTCGGACAATTTGTGGCGGAGACGGTGGGATTCGAACCCACGTGCCCTTGCGGACAACTCGATTTCGAGTCGAGCTCGTTATGACCTCTTCGATACGTCTCCATCTATGTAAATCCGCCGCAGAAATACTTGTGGCTGACCATCAGCAATTATAGCTGAGAAAACTTGCAAAAGTCAATCGAACTTTACTTTAAGGGGAGAAGAAATGACAATATCTGTAGATGCTGACAAAATATTCTCAATGATTAAGCTCAATAATCAACCAAAAATACGACGCTTGATCGATTTGATCGTTCCGCGATTTTGCTGTAGGCAGAAATCTATGAAGGCTCCGCTATATTTAATCTGAGCCTGATTGAAATACAGTATGACAATACCAGAGGTATTACCGCTGCTGATTGCCTGTTCGCAAGATATATGTGGTGTCGACTGGCTGGCAGGGTCCTTGCTCATTTCGGTTTCATCATCAATTTCCAGAGGATGCTCGCTGGCTACGCCATTGCCATAATAAATGGCCGTATCGAGTGATTTTCGATTGTCAGCCAATACGAAGCTGTCGAAATAAATCAGCAGCGTTTCATCGGAAAACACTCTGACACTATTAATAAAATCAAA
Organism: Clostridiaceae bacterium; assembly: GCA_012727965.1. Classification (GTDB taxonomy): domain Bacteria; phylum Bacillota; class Clostridia; order Saccharofermentanales; family UBA5734; genus JAAYFZ01. The sequence goes on along the minus strand of JAAYFZ010000053.1, from coordinate 1,506 downwards.
ATATCTTCTATAGAATCGGCTCTTGGCTGGGTTAGTACGGCAATGTGTTCGGATGGCAGCAGTTATCAGCCAGTGTCTGTAAACCGCTCTTGCAGCTTCTCGAATGTCCTGCCAGATCATATTGCCTTCATCAATGCCTCCGTATTTCTGATAAATAATTTTGCAGTATTCATCGAAAACATCAGGCTGCATGTCAACTGCAGTAAGCAAGCTCTCAACAAGCTCTATCTGTGTTTTTGAACTTGCCTGCTGAAGTGATTTGCGAAACAGATCCAGGTCGCGAAGAGTATAATGCTGTCTGTTCAGAAAACTCTGACTTATAAGGTCAGCTGCAAGTACCGAGTCAGGAAGGATGCCATAATCATGGAAGAAAGTCTGAATCTCATAGCCTCTTTCTGCCAGAACGATACTAAGTCTCTTAGTAAAACTCTTATTATCAGGTGCGGCCAGATCGCTGATCAGTGGCAATGTACCTAGTTTGAGGTCCTGATTTGATTTATCTTTTCTATTGCTAACTGGTCTTAATATATTGGAAAAAGTCATCTCCTGACTTGTTTCCTGTTTAATCTGCAAAATGCTGCACAGAAGTGCCAATGCTCTCTGAAGAACCTGATCATCAGGTGTCTGCTGGAAGCAATTCCAGGCGGTATTGTACATTGTATAGCAAGCTCTCTCTCGTATAAGAATGAATAACCTGTCCTGTATTTTTTTGCTTTGGGCTTTTTCCTGATTGAGTGCCGGGAAGACATACCTTAATTCGCTCACCTTGAGTGTGTGGGCTAGACGTATGACGTCAGAGGTGTTGTCTACCTGGTCTAGTTTTTCGATCAGGCTAAGCAGCTTCTCATCATTAGTGTTTCTAGTTGCAAGCTCAGAAGGCACAGGCAGACGTTTTCGGACTGTTTCCAGAGCTCTTTCAAGATGAGTAGCTGATGCAGCATTATTTCCAGTCATTGTATCCCTTTCATTTTCAACCACTATAATCAGGACTCTGTCTCAATGCGGCGGGCAGAGAGTCAACAGCATCACGGATTTCAGCAGCCGTGAAGCTCATACGCTCGACAAGCTCTGCTAGGCCATCGTCGAAATTTCTTAGTGTCTGACGAACATATTGATCTGAACTGGAAGTGAAATGATCTATCTGCTGTCTTAGCGAGTCACTAATAACAGTCAGATCATTTTGTTGATTAGCCAGATTTTCAAGTATTGCTCTTGCTGATTCCTGTTGCTTCATTGTTAAACCATCAGCCAATTCAGCAGTTCTTGCGGATTCTCTGATACTGCTCTCGAGTTGTTTGCTATGGTTATCCAACTGATTGCTAAGTTTCTCGAGGTTTTCGGCCAGTGTACTCTCATGACCTGACTGCATTGCTGCCAGTTTCTCACTTGTCAGATTAAGTAGACGCAGCTGCTCACTGAAGACTGCGAAATCATCACTGAGATCTTCTCGTGATTGAGCAATCATCTGCATAGACTGATGAGCATCGCGGATAACAGTTTCACTCT
>JAAYFZ010000052.1 GCA_012727965.1 Clostridiaceae bacterium | reverse complement strand
AGTGTCCGTAAGAACCTGAAAATACCCGACGGCCCCCGAGTATCTCCTACATTAATCGAGATACCGTATTCCTTGGGAATTTCTACATCCTTGATAACAGCTTCTTGTCCCCCTACTTGAATGGTAATCACTACCCCGTCGGCTCCTTCCAAAGCCTTAGCACGATCGGTAGTTGCTGTAACCTTTGCAGGATATTTACCAGCGCTTATAATTTTTTCGACAGCACGCCTTGATAGTTCAAGATTTGTTTCGTTGATATCCATTAAAGCAAGTTCGCAATCCTCAAAAGCGGGAAAAGTCAGGATATCACGAACTAGGTTCCTTGTAAATACTACACTTCCAGATCCTATAAATGTTATCTTTTTACTCATTGCTATCTCCTTTCCAAATAATCTTCTGTTTCAGCCTTTATTTAACTCAGATTTTATATAAATCTTTATTTGTCTAACTATTCTATAGCATTAATAATTCTATTGTAATGTTCTGTCCAGGCGTCTTCCAACGCAGATAATCCTTTTGATTCATAATATTTAAGCAGTTCTTGTATTTTAGACTCAATCTCTGTTGGCTTTGAATCGACAATGATCTCAGTAAGTTGTGGGATTATATTTGTTTCAATTTCTGCGTAGAGAATACCTTCAGGTGTAGTAGAATCTACCTGCAGCGCTTTTAGAAATGTAGCATCAAATGCATATTTTGCCGACATGGCTCGATTTGCTGCTCGTTGAGGTGCCTCTACTTGGCGTTCCCAATTCCATTTCTGATTTTTCATTCTATCCCATAAGCGAACTCCTGTTTTTTTAGCATAACCTGACCAATCAGCTAACTTTGCTTCATAGACACCTTCCAAAAGATATGGTACACCATCTCTGAATTCCATTGTCTCTCCTTCAACACCATAGAAGTCCAGAATCTGTCCTTCATCACTGAGACAGAAATCAATAAAACGAATAGCTGCTTCTAAGTTCTTGCAATTCTTGGTGATGCTTACACCTAAATCGCCACCGGTATGAATATATCCAAAATACTGTTGTTTACCAGGTGTACCTTGAGGTATACCAATTGCCACATAATATTGCTCTGGATCTTCCGCAGTTAGAATAGCTTCGGGTGTCCAAAGACTCCAGAACCAGGTGAAAATAAATGCATACTTTCCTGTCGAATATGCCTCTGTCATCTGCGTGCCATCAAAGGTAAAGCATTCGGGATCTAAAAGTTTTTCGTTATAACATATATTTAAGAACTGAACAGCTTTTACTAGCTCAGGAGCACGCAGAAATAATTCCACTTTTTTGGTGTTTTCATTATAATAAATGAACCGGTATATATTGGCACCATATATGTTAGCAACATCGCCCAGCATAGCTGTATCCATCCAATGAATTGCCAACGGCCACATTTTTACACCTTTATATGTCGCATATGAATCTCGTATAGTTTTTAAAGCCTCATAGAATTCATCCATTGTCTTAAAATTTGGTTGCCCCAGTTCTTTATAAATATCGTTCCTGGCACATAATGACTGCCCCACCGAGCCAAAGCCATCTTCACTGAACCATTCCGGTATCCCATTTAGTTT
>JAAYFZ010000051.1 GCA_012727965.1 Clostridiaceae bacterium | reverse complement strand
GAACATACCAGGGTGCTTTCTTATTTTGCCGATGAGGAGAGGCTGTTGGCAATTCCGTTTGATACTACGACCATGATACTGTTCTTCCGGCAGGATATATTCGACAAGTACCGGGATGATTTCATGCTGGCAAAAGGCTACGATTGGACTCCTGGCGAGAATGATATTACCTGGGACAAGTACATAGAAATATCCGAATGGATTACAGAAAATGTACCCAAAGAAGAAGTAAGATACGGTAGTGCCCAGATGGCCCAATCACACAATTCACTTTATTGTGATTTCTCAAATGTGATGGCAGCCTATGGCGCGAATTATTTCGGCGACGATTCTGTCAGCACCTATGGTATAGATGTACCATCAGATGTCACCATCGATACTCCTGAGTTCAGGAATGCTCTTGAGGCTTATCAGAGGATAGTCCAGGCTGGCGCTCCGGCCAGTCTCGAATGGAACTGGTTCGACACGGCTGAGGCTTTTATGAATGGTGAGCTGGCCATGATGGCCAACTGGGATGAGAACTGGGCTGCGGTCGAGAACCCCTCAATCTCGAAGGTTTCCGGGCAGGTTGGTTATAGTGTCCTGCCGTCTGGCAGCCACAGAAGCGCGAACATTTTCGGCGGCTCTGGCATAGGCATTAATAAATATGCTTCGCAGCTGGAGAAGGAGGCCGCTTGGCTCTTCATAGTCTGGACGACCTCGCCCAAGACGGAACTGACTGTATTTGTTGAGCCTCAGGGTGGCAATGTCCCCTCCAGACAATCGCTTTATAAGAATATACTTAGCTCTGATATTCTTGACGATAAGCCAGGAGATTTTGGCAACTCAGTTTTGCAGTTTTCAGCCGTCGTATCAGCCTGGCAGCCGGATAACATCTACTTCCGACCTAAAATCCGGGTCTTTTATGAAATAGAAATGACGATCATCGAAGAACTAAGAAATATGCTGACATCAGAGCAAAATCCGGAGGAGACTGCTAAGATTATGCAGGATAGAATCGAACAGATCGTTCGGAGACACAGACGATCGCAGTAGTAATAAATGAACTCGAGCCAATGATCAAGGGTGCAAATTTTGCAAGCAGATACAGTAGCAATAGCGATACATGATAGGATGCGAAACATGCAAGGTGTAAAATTCTACAACAGCTTAAGATTCAAGGTCGCTATTCTGGCGATCATAATCGCAGCGCTGCCGGCGTTGATAGTTTATCTTGTTTATGCAAATGTCACGCGTAGAGTAATCATGGAGAAATACACCCAGACAGCGGTTCAATCAGTCTATGAGGTCGGCCGCAACATCGATTTATTGATGACCGGTCTGATCGAATACTCAGATATAATACTAACCAGCCAGGATTTTCTCACATCAATTCAGGATGTCACACAATTTAACAGCGCTTCCTTCAGCGCGATGATGCGCAATTACTATATCAGCCGCGAAGACATAGATGGACTTTATGTTTATTCAAGCATGTTCGATCGATCAAATTATTTCGGTGTCAGCAAAACCGACCCGACCGAATACAAGGATGATCCGCAGATCAATGATAGTAATGGCGAGATCGTATGGCTTAATACCAAACAGGAAAAAATAAAAATTCTCAGCGGACAGTTTGACAAGAATTACTTCACCTTCGCGCGCAAAATAATTGATCTAAACTCCTTGCGTTATCTTGGCGTCCTGGCGATCGATCTCGAGGAGCAGGTCCTGACATCGGCTTCTGCCGGGTTATTGTCAGAGAGTGAAGCACAGGTATTTATGATCTCTGACGAACAGACAATCATCAGTGCCAGCGACAAAAATCTCATCGGTACACCTACTGAGGGTATGGCCTATATGTCTGGCCTCTCAAAACAGAAAGCCTCAAATGGTTATTATCTTTTTAACGATGGCAGCGAAGAAATGATTTCGATTTATGCCTTCAGTCCGGTCACCGACTGGGTGATAGTTAAGACCGTACCAACCAGATCTCTCTATACAGAAATAATCACACTGGAAAAAGCCTTGCTCTACGGCATGTTGGGTTTTGCTGTCTTCAGTCTTCTCCTTGCCATGATAGCATCCCGCTTTTTTACCAGACCGATAATGCAGCTGGCGCAGTCAATGCGCGGTGTTGAAAAGGGTGATCTCAGCATTCGTGTCAAGAAGCTGCGCAAGGATGAGTTGGGTCAACTTGGCACCAGCTTCAACTATATGATCGCTGAAATGAATCAGCTGATCGATCGACTGATTTTAAAAGAACGCCAGAAGAAGGAAATTGAAATGGAGGTCCTGCGGGCACAGATCAATCCACATTTTCTTTACAATACGCTTAATACGATCAGCTGGATGGCCAAGATCCGCGGCGCGGAAAATATCAGCGAAGCAATCGCTGCTCTCATCAAGCTGCTGCGTGTCAGCATAAATCTGGGAAAAGACAATATCACTCTGGATGAAGAGATCGAGTATGTCAAAAACTACTGCCTGATCCAGCAGCTGCGTTTCAATAATCATTTCGAAATAAGCTATGATATTGAGGCAAAAGCCAAGGCATGCACCATACCGAAGCTGATACTACAGCCGATAGTTGAAAACTCCTTGATCTATGGATCTGAGCAGCATAGTGGTAACTATCTTTGCATCAGTATTTGTGCAAGACTCATAAACAGCGATCTGGAAATTGTAGTGACCGATAATGGACCCGGTATCGATAGTAAGCGTCTGGAGACGATCTTCGCCGAGGATCCAAGCGTTGACAGATTAAGCAAGGTAGGACTGAATAATGTCCATCAGAGGATACAGTTGAATTATGGTGCCGAGTACGGACTGGCGATTGAATCCAAGCCCGGCGAGGGAACAGAGGTCATTATCCACGTTCCTTGTATCTACAATCTGACCGAGGCAAAAGGCGAACAAGAGCAAGTCCAAGAATAAATAGTGAAATGCAAATAGGGGTTTGAGGATGACTGGTAAAAACATGGACAATAAGCTGATAAAAGTAATGATCGTTGATGATGAGTCTCTGATCAGAATTGGCCTGAAATCAACCATAGACTGGCAGAAATACAATATGAAGGTCATATGTGAAGCCGCCAGTGGCGATGCTGCTTATGAAATGTTTCTCGAGCAGAAGCCTGATCTTGTTTTCACCGATATCCGTATGCCGAAACGAGATGGTATCTGGCTTACAAGAATGATCAGGCAGCGTGATATTGAGACCCCGATCATAGTCCTGACCTGCTACGATGAGTTCGCCTATGTCCGGGAAGCTCTGCGGGCAGGTGCTAATGAATATATGCTTAAGTCAGAGGTTGAGCAGGAAAAGATGGATCAGATACTAAATGAAATGATGCTGCTCTGTAATACTCTGAAGCATAGAAAAAACGGCAAATTAGGAGCGGCTGAAAATATCAAGAGCTTTCGAAAAGGCGGCATAAAAGCAGAGTTTGTAAGCGATGGCAACGAGCCTGCCTATGAGCTAAATGACGATGAGATGTTTGAGCTGATTTTTACTGAAGAAGCAACAGAAGAAATCAAACGCGAGATCTGGGG